>DUGV01000138.1 GCA_013331225.1 Methanolinea sp. | reverse complement strand
ATCGTCTTACTTCTCCCGTCCGGGGCAAGCCGCATATTCCAAAATGGCTACTGGTACCTCGACATCCACGAGTGGACGCTGCAGGAAAAAGGAGATTCATGTCGACCTGGACGGGAGAAGTAAGACGATCTGCATCGCTTCTCTGTCCGGGATCGGCGATGTTTGAGTGCATGGAAAAAACCGGTGGGAGGTTGATCTTTTTTTAGACCAGGGCTATTCTCTTTTCCATAAGGGCATATGCTGAACAGTGCATGCTCTTTAATAGCGAGAAGGTGCAACTTCCCCGAGATCCGAACTTGACAGACACATGCAACCTTTTTCTCAAATCCAGGAGCCTGCCCGGCCTCCTCCTGTTCATTGCCGGGGCAGTTCTCCTGATGGGCATCATCACCGCGGAGATATTCTATCCGGCCGGATACACAACTGCACATAGCGAGATCAGCGACCTTGGGGCGACCCGGCCTCCTGACAGCATCTCCTTCCAGCCTTCGGCATCGATCTTCAATACCACAATGATCATCGGCGGCCTCCTCATCCTCGCAGCGTCCCTCATCCTCTTTTGGACGAAAACGAAGTGGTACATCGTCCTCTTTTTCGCACTGGTCGGAACCGGCATCCTCGGGGTGGGATTGTTCCCGGGTGACAATGTTTTCTTTCATCCTCTCTTCGCACTCCTCACCTTCATCTCCGGAGGTCTTGCGGCAATTGTCTCCTTTGAGATGACGCATCCACCGTTTGCTTACCTGCTCGGCCTTTTAGGGGTCATTACCCTCTTTTTCCTGTTCTTTTCACCGGTATTCATCCCCATCCTTGGTGACGGTGGAACGGAGCGCTTTGTTGCGTATCCCCTCATCATCTGGATGATTGGGCTTGGCGGGTACCTTATCGGAAAATCGGGTTAGGTGATAATAATCCCATTTTTTACCATGAAGATGGCTGGGCCATTTTCATAAATACGTATGCGTGTGTCTCGAAGAGAATCATGTAGTTTTTTAAAAATACAGTCGATCCTGGCTTTGAACTGAAGTGATCCGGGATTGAGAATTTGGTCTCCTGCCACTGGCCCGCCACCATCTGTTGAAATAAAAAGCGGACAATTGGAGATCCCCTCTCCATACCTCTCTTCATTGCCCGACCGCGGAGAGAGAAACAGGCAGATTCATAGCCAACCATGGAATAACCCCTCATCAAGATGCGATCACACACCCTCCCGGCACGGTATTTCCTGCTTCTCTTCCTGATCATTGGGGCGATAATGGGGGCGATGATCCTTGCTGAGATCATCGCATCCGAAGAGATGGGTCCTCAAGTGAAGATTATCATCGAGAGCCCATTTGAAAATACCATCTTCGAACAGATCTTCGAGACGCTCGCCATCGCCATCCTCATCCTCGTCCTGTATACCATCGGCGTCTACGCCATCGTCAGGAAGATGCCGGACGAAGGGTCGCGGTTCACCGCCGTCAGGATCTTCTCTGCATTCCTTATAGGGCTCGGACTCCTGCTCGGCCTGATGGTATGGGTCCAGGACCCAAAGGAGATAGTCCTCGTGATCGGCATCATCTGGGGAGCAATCGTCGTCGCACTCCGCGACCTCATCCAGAACATGGTGGGAAGCCTTATCCTTCTTGTCACCCGGATGTACCGGATAGGCGACCGGATCCACATCAAGGGTGTCTATGGGACTGTCATGGACATCGGGATCTTCCGGACCACCCTGATGCGGCTCGACGAGGAGTCCGGCGATCACCCCAGCGGCCAGATCACCACCATCCCAAACGGCATACTCTTTCGGGAGACGGTCACCAATACGAGCCGCGACCTCTCCTTCACTGGCGACGAGATCCGAATCACGCTCCCGTTCTCTGCCGATATCGATAAAACCCGGATGCTTCTCCTCGGGATCGTGCAGAAGCATACCATGGAGGTCCAGGAGAAGGCCATGGCGGAGATCGAACAACTCAGCGACAGGAAATTCCTTCCGTCGTTTGCGACCGAACCGACAGTCTTCGTGCACCTTGACCGGCACCAGGTCCTGATGGTCGTCAAGTATTATACAGAGACTCGGAGGAGATCTGAGATCAAGAACCAGATCGTCGGGGAGATCTCGCGGGTCATCCCGGGCGTCCTGGACGTCCAGCGGTAGGGTGACCCGGATCGCATCACATTATGAAGGAGAAAGGAGCAGTCTCTGCTGTGCAAAATGATCGGAGAAAAAGAGGGAGGAGATATTGAATGAACAGCGAAACGCTCAGCCTGGATGAGGCGTTGCGGCTTGTACTGGACCACATCGCGCCGCTTCCCCCAGAAGACGTTTCGCTTGTCGAGAGCGTCGGGCGTATCGCCGCATCAGACCTTTATGCCCTCGTCGACTCTCCATCGCTGGACACATCCCGAAAAGACGGCTACGCAGTCGTATCGGGCGACGTGGCCGGTGCAACGCAGGAGCACCCCGCATGGCTCAGAGTGCTCGGAGTCATGGCGGCCGGGGGCGCACATCGCATTGCTATCTCACCAGGTACCGCGGTGAGGGTCCTGACCGGGGCACGTATCCCGGACGGGGCAAGCGGCGTCGTCTCCGATGAGTATGCGAGGAAGGGTGAGGACCAGGTGGCGATAGAGAACTCTGCAGAACCCGGGAATATCCTGCCCAGGGGAAGCGACGTTATGGCAGGGACCTGTATCCTCAGGAGAGGCCAGAAGATCTCCCCCCTCATGGCAGGCCTCCTTGCCGTTGCAGGGCACAGCACCATTTCCGTCACCCGGAGCCCTGTTGTCGGGATTCTTGGGACCGGGGATGAGATCACTGCCCCGGGCCAGCCTCTCCTGGATGGAAAGCTGTATGCAAGCAATATCATCACTCTCGCCGGGTGGTGCAGGAAATACGGGATGACGATGGATCTCGCAATTGTATCGGATGATCTCTCTGCCATCCGCACCACTCTGCAGGACCTGTCCACACGCACCGATGCCATCCTCACCAGCGGGGGGGCCTGGAAGGGTGACCGGGACCTCGTGGCCCGCGTGCTCGAAGAGATGGGGTGGAGAAAGGTGTTCCACCGGATCCGCATCGGGCCGGGAAAAGCCGCGGGGTTTGGGATGCTCAACGGAAAACCAGTCTTTGTGCTGCCCGGCGGACCACCCTCCAATGCGAATGCCTTCCTTCAGGTCGCATTGCCGGGTCTCCTCGCACTTTCTGGACATCCGAACCCCGGACTGCCCAGGATAAAGGCAATGCTTGCCGCTCCGCTCCTAAAGGGTGATTGTGAGTGGACCGATTTCTTCTTTGGCACCCTCTCGTTCGATGGTGAGCTTCCGACTTTCGTTCCACAAAAAAAACGCAGTCGCCTTGCGACGATCTCAGATGCCACAGCAATCGCATCGATCCCCGAGGGGTTTGACCACCTCCCGGAGGGCTCGATCATCGATATGCAGGTGCTCGACTAGAGAACGCCGTCCGCCAGCGGCTGGGGGTGTTTAGGCCTCCCGCTCATCCTTCTTCCGACACGAATCTCCTGATCTCATCGATGTAATCCTGCAGTTTTGCGCGATATACTTCGAGTATCATCCGGCCGCTCCTCCCGGCACTGCAGGAACAGGCAGGAAGCCCGATTGCCCGGATCTCTTCAGGGTGGATCTCCTCCCCCCCGTACACCCGGTCAATCGCGGAATGAGTCGCTGACATCCAGCCGACCACATCGTAATATTCAGGGCCGTCCGGTGTGGCCCTGATAGTCTTCATGGCCTCGATTCGTTCCTCGAGGAGGGCGATGGCCTGTGCATGGGGAATCTTGAGATTGAGCATTCCTGTATCAATCCTTGGACAGGAGTTCAGTGGGGAAAGTGAAAAAAGTTATGAGGCCGTAGGAGGAGTGAAATGCACCATTCCGGGTGAGACTGCAGTAAATAATCCTCCTGATACCTGTGATTTGCCCGGGATGCCTGATTGTTATACTGATTCGGTGAAAAGTAGTCCGGGAGAGAGTTGGGAGGGATCAAAGACAATTATTTGACCCTGTAAGACACGCCACAATATCCCGCACAGGGAGTTACGGGTTTCAGGTTCTGCGGAAAAAATGATTTACTCCTCTACCGCACGTACACGTTCCGGGACGTGGTGCTCCTTCCGTTGGCGTTCTCTACCGAGAGTGATACCGGGTAGGTCCCGGGGTGCGCAAAGGTGTGGACAGGATTTCTCATTATCGAGGTCTCCCCGTCGCCAAAGTTCCACTCCCAGGAGTCCGGACCTCGGAACGACATGTCGTTGAACTGGACCGTCAGGGGAGCGGACCCGACACTTTTATTCATCGCAAAGAACGCGATCGGGGGGAACCCGGGGATCGGGGGGATCGTGGGTCTTGGGGTGATGGTTGGGGTGGGGGCGAACGTCGGGATCACGGGTTTTGTTCGTACCCACACGAACGATGTGTATGCGCTGCTCCCGCCAGAATTGAAGGCGGTGAGCATCGGGGTGTATGTCCCAGGGGTAGCGTAGGTATGCACCGGGTTCTGCTCGGTCGAGGTGTTTCCATCCCCGAAGTCCCATTGCCATGCCACGGGCGTCCCCTTTGTCCGGTCGGTGAACCTGACCGCGAGCGGTCCATATCCCGACATCGGGGATGCAGTGAACCACGCCGCAGGTGGCCTGCCCGACGGGCTGACCTGGATGTAATCCGTCTTTGTCTTGGTGGCCTGTGCATCGATGTTCCCGGCGGTCAGCGAGACCGTGAAGGTCCCTGGGAAGGTATACGTGTGGGTGACCGCCAGCGTCTCGTTTGCCCATGCCGTGTTCCCGTCGCCAAAGTCCCAGTACCGCGTCGTTACGACACCGGTCGAAGTGTCGGTGAACTCCACGTCGAGCGGGGCATCGCCGGAAGTCACGTTGGCTGAAAAGTCAGTGACAGGGGGATTAAGAGGGAGCGTTCNNACGTTGCCGTCGCCGCTGCCGATATAGACCACTCCATCGGCTACCGCAGGACTGGACGTGACTCTTCCCCCTACATCAAAGGACCAGAGGAGGTCTCCAGTTGATGCATCGAGTGCATAGGTATTGTTGTCATAACTTCCGATATAGATCACGCCGTTCGCCACTGCCGGGCTGGACTGCACCCTTCCTCCTGTCGTGAAATTCCAGATTTGTGCACCAGTGATAACGTCGAGTGCGTAGATGATGTTGTCATTGCACCCGAAATACAC
>DUGV01000010.1 GCA_013331225.1 Methanolinea sp. | reverse complement strand
TTCCATCTTTTACAACATTGGAGGAATTGCGATGCTTGGAGGACAACCTATCATCATTCTCAAAGAGAACGTAGAGCGGAACAGGGGCCTGGAGGCCCAGCGCTCGAATATCGCGGCTGCAAAGGCCATTGCCGGCGCGGTCAGGACCACGCTTGGACCCCGCGGTATGGACAAGATGCTCGTGGAGGGTTCCGGCGACGTGACCATCACCAACGACGGGGCGACCATCCTCCAGGATATCTCCGTCCAACACCCTGGCGCAAAGATGGTCATCGAGGTGGCCAGGGCACAGGACGAGGAGGTAGGGGACGGCACGACCACCGCGGTGGTCCTCGTAGGCTCGTTCATGGAGAAGGCCGAGCAACTGATCGAGAAGAAGATCCACCCCACCGTGATTGCCGAAGGATACCGTATGGGCATGAAGAAGGCGCTTGAGGTCCTCGAAGATCTCTCCTTCACCATCGATCCATACGACAGGGAGAAGTTGATCAAGATCGCAGACACCGCCATGACCGGGAAGTCGATCGAGTCGGTCAAGAACAAGCTGAACGGGATTGCGGTCGATGCGGTGATGGCCATTGCCGAGAAAGAGGGCAAGAAGATCACCGCAGACGAGGACAACGTCCTGATCAAGAAGCAGGCAGGCGACACCATGGACGATGCCGAGCTTGTAAGGGGCGTGGTCATCGACAAGAAGCGTATCAGCGAGGACATGCCCCGGAAGGTCAGGGACGCAAAAATCGCCCTTGTTGCCAGCCCCATGGAGATCAAGAAGACCCAGGTCAAGTCCAAGATCCACATCAGCTCAAGCGAGATGGTCAGCGCGTTCTCTGCCCAGGAGAGGGAAGCCCTGAAAAAGTTCGCCGACAAGGTCATCGAGAGCGGGGCAAACGTGCTGCTCTGCCAGAAAGGCCTTGCCGATGCCGTCGCCTTCTACCTGGCCAAGGGCGGTGTCCTTGCAGTCGAGGACGTCCCCGAGAAGGACATGAAATTTGCCGCAAGGGCGCTCAATGCCCAGATTGCCAACAAGGTCGATGAACTCTCCCTCGACATGCTTGGCCGGGCCGAGCTCGTGGAGCAGCTGGATGACGGGGAGTTCGTCAAGATATCAGGCTGCGAGAATCCGAAGACCGTCACCATACTCCTCCGGGGCTCGACCGAGTATCTCCTCGACGAGCTCGAGCGGGCGGTGGTGGACGGGACCCGTGTCGTGATGGACGCCATGGAGGACGGGAAACTGGTGGTCGGCGGCGGGGCCGTAGAGACCGAGATCCTGATGAAGGTCAGGGACTATGCCGACAACGTCGGGGGCCGCGTGCAGCTCGCCATTGAGGCCTATGCAAACGCGTTCGAGGTCATCCCCGTCACCCTTGCCGAGAACTCAGGCTACAACCCGGTGGACAAGCTGGTGGACCTCAAGAACGCCCATGCCAGGAAGCAGAAGCATGCGGGCCTGAATGTGTACAACGGGAAGATTATCGACATGCTGAAAGAGGGCGTAGTCGAACCCCAGCGCTCCAAGCGCCAGGCCATCCAGAGCGCAACCGAGGCCGCCATTATGCTCATCAGGGTGGACGACATGATGGTCACCCGCGAGGGTGGTGCCCCCGGAGGCATGCCCGCAGGCATGCCCCCGATGGGATGAAACTCTCACACACCTTTTTTTTCTTATTTTACACCCAGGTGCTTCCCTGATCTGGTTTTTTTAAATCATATCCAGCTCTTCAGGTTATCCCCTGGAGCAGGTGGAGACAATCTCCACCTCGTCTTCTTCGATAGATTTGTCCTGGGGGAGACTCTCCCCCCTGAAGAGGATGAGCACGGTATCGGGTATGATCCCGATTGAGAGGAGTGCCTCCTCGTACGTTGCGCCTTCCGCTCCCTCGTATTCGACACATTCCCCACCGGGGACCAGGAAAAGGCGGCACTTCACTTCCATTCGATAGGATTATACGAATACGAAGGCAAAATATCTACCCCGTGCCGAGGTAGTCTAGTCCGGAAAGGCGGTAGCCTCGAAAGCTACTGGCGCTCTGCGCCTCGGGAGTTCAAATCTCCCCCTCGGCGTGTTATCGCATCCTTTTCATTATTTTTTTTATGCTCCGTTCTACATCTATTCTGAATCACATAGTATCTCATCTGACAGCGGGTGTTCCTGGGAATATGCCCGGTTGCCCCGAACGCTCGTCGACCCCTAATCTCACAGCTGTCAGCCTATCCCCTGTCGCCCCCCTGTGTAATCCCGCCATGGGCGCTCAGGTACATCATCCGCCTGACCTCACGCATGCAGGGGTTCATGGCATCGAGGCATTTCCGGGCGGAATCGACAAAGGCATCGGCCTCGACCGGATCGACTGCCTGGATCGGGAGGGGAACGGAGAGCACGTAACATATGAACATGTTATCCAGCTCCCACAGGTCAAGGATTGGGACGTAGCGCTCGTAGGACCCGGCACAGGTCACACGGAAGAGTGTCCCGGGATGCGACCCTACAATGAAGAATGATGGTTCGCCTGAAGTTTTCCGGAACTCAATCCCGCGATCACCCGGGTAAGGAGTGACATGCGGCCTTCCCGCGAGGATATCCTCCGGAATTCCTCCGGGAAATGCGTCGCATGCAGGAGGCCGGGCCTTGCGGTGGAGGTGGGCGCAGACCATGCAGAGAGGGGAGATCGCGTTCGTGCCCGGATCGTCATTCATGGCTATACGAGGAGGGTTATTCTGGACAGGGGCGAAAAAGGTTGGCATGGAGGATCGCTCCTGCCATCGTGCATTCCTTCAGGCCCGCAGGATGACCTGCCCGGGCTCTATGTACTTGCCCGCACCGAGCATCCAGGTCCCGTCGACATCAGTCACATAGCTGATTTTCAAATCCGTCCTGTTGGTAAATGGGTTCACAGAGTAGTAATCGACCATTCCCCCGCCGCCCTTCGCTGTGTCGAGGAAATCCCTGACGTGATGGTTGCCGACAGGGTCGGTCACATCGAGCCGGTTTACGCCGACCTGCTCCGGCTGGTAGGGCCAGCTCAGCACTGTCCCGTTGTAATCGTAGGCGAATATGTAGAGTTCTCCGCGTATGAATGGTCCAGTCTGGTTGTTGAACGCGGCCACGGCCTTTTCACGGCCGTTAGCCACTGCGTACGCCTTTGCCTCTGCGACAAACTGGCGAAGCTCGTCGTCGACAAGGAGATCCTCACGGGTGTATACCCCGGCGCCAATCCAGTAAGTGTCGTCGACGGGGCGCACATAGCTGATCTTCAGCGTGCTCTGCTGTTCATCGGCGGGATACGGGTAGCGGTAGAGGATATACCCGCCGCCTCCTTTTGCCAGTTGGATCTCAATATCGGTATACGGTTTTCCGGTTGCATCCTTCAGCGGGCGAAAATCGGTGCCGACCATGCCGGGCTGGAAGGGGAGGGCAAGTGCGATGCCCGAATAATCAAGGGCATACACATAGACATCGCCATTGACGAAGGGGCCGGATGCATTGTTGAATGCGGCAATGGCTGCCTCCTTTCCGTTCTCCTGCGCGAAGGATACGGCGTTGTCGACGTAGGTTTTGATCTCGAGCGACGTTGCGGGATAATGGTGACCAGGGGATACTGTGGCATTGGGAGAAACAATGGGTTCTGGCGTCGTATGGGTTGACAAGGGGGTCGAAGGACCGGCGGGAGGGGATGTCTGCATGCACCCGGTCGCAATGACCAGGAATCCAAGGATGAAGATGGCGAGAGGAATTCCTGTTCTCATGTTCGATCAGTACTTCGCGGCTCCTCTTAAAATGAACAGATTTATTATGTGAGCGAAGGGGTATCCCATCCCGTTTTTCGGCCTGGTTTGCCATTCTTCCCCGGCAACTGTCGGTCAGCACTTTCGCGAGTTAAGAATCGCGCGGGGTGTCTTCAAAAGATACCCCCCCTGATCCATGTGTGGTGCCCTCAAAGGACATCCTTCATGTGAATCTTATCACTTTTTTAAAAATTCAAATTACAGGCTGGCCCCTGTAGACAATGGAACCCTCTCCAACCACCCGGAGGTCCCGGGATGCAAGGTGGAATGAGGGGAAAAGTCCCGGTAATCCTTTTTCAGGAGTGTTCAGGATGGCCTTCAAGGAAGAAATAGAAGGTCGCCCCCTTCCCGGGTTCGCTCTCAGCCCAGATCTTCCCGCCATGCCGCCGGATGATGCGGTCCACAATTGCAAGGCCGATACCTGACCCTTCGTACTCCTCCGGCCTGTGCAGCCGTTGGAATTCCTTGAAAAGTTTATTTACGTACTTCATGTCAAAGCCGGCACCGTTGTCCCGGACATAGTACACTGCCTGGGAATCCCTGAAGAAAGCTCCTATCTCGATCCGGGCATTGTCCGTTTTCCTCGTAAATTTTACCGCATTGCCGATGAGGTTTGCGAACACCTGGCGCAGCATCACGGGATCGGCGTTGCACTCCGGCAATGTCCCAATCGTGACATCGATCTTCCGGTCCGGGGCCTGGTTCAGTACTTCGGCAACAACTTCCCGCACCAGCGGTTCAGGTGATATCCGTTCGCGCTTCAGTTCCTGCCGGCCCATGCGCGAGAGTGCCAAAAGACCGTCGATGAGACTGTCCATCAGCACCACGTTCTGCCTTATCACGTCGATGCAGTGCAGTTCCCTTTCATCGAGACCTGTACTGGCTGACTCTGAGATTATATGGGAGAACCCGTCAATAGCCCGAAGCGGGCCGCGCAGGTCATGCGAGACCGAATAGGTGAACGCCTCCATTTCGCGGGTCGCATATTCGAGTTCCGATGTCCGCTGCGCAACCCGGTCTTCCAGTTCGGCATTCAGTTTTCTTATCTCTTCCTCGACCTTCTTTAAGTGGCTGATATCTACAATCGTTCCCCGCATACCGGTGACAGCCCCCTCCTCTTTCCGTGCCGCGGTATATACCATGATGGGGAATGTGCAGCCATCTTTCCGTATCCCTGTATATTCAGAACCCTGGGACCTCTTCCCTGCCAGGATCTCCCTGAATCTCTCTCTCGCCA
>DUGV01000248.1:6878-14558 GCA_013331225.1 Methanolinea sp. | reverse complement strand
GCTGCCAGTACTTCTCGGGGACAAATGCCTCGATCTCCTTCTCCCGGTCCACGATCATCGAAAGGGTGGGGCTCTGGACCCGGCCCACCGAGAGGATGTTCTGGCCGCCCCGGCGGGCTGCAAGCGAGATGAACCGGGTGAGGGACGCTCCCCACATCAGGTCGATGGACTGCCGGGCCTCGCCGGCAGCCGCAAGGGCGAAGTCGAGATCGGTGGTGTTTGAGAAGGCATGGTGCAGTTCCTGCGGGGTGATAGCGGAGAACCGTGCCCGGTCCACCTTCACGGTCTTGTTTGCCTGCCGCACCAGTTCGTATGCTTCCTTCCCAATCAGTTCCCCTTCGGTATCAAAGTCCGTTGCAATGGTGATGCGGTCGGCCTTCTTTGCCATCTTCTGGAGAAGGGAGACGATCCGCTTCTCGGTCGGCACCTTGATGGTCTTTGCATCGATGAGGCTCCGCGGGGTATACTGCTCGCTCCGCCAGTTGGAGTAGCCGGGCTCGAAATCGATCTCGACCACGTGGCCCCGGAGCCCCATGGTTGCCGTGTCCTCAAACGAGTACGTGGAGACGCCGGCATCCTTGTTCTCGACAACTCTCTTCCCGTTACTCAGTATCTCGGCAATACGCCTTGCAGAGATGTTCTTTTCCGCAATGATCAGGTGCACGGGTGTTACGCCTCCCTTCTCTTGAGTGCTTCTGTAAGCATCCGGTTCAGTTCGCCCGGGTCCGCTTTTCCGCGGGTCTTCTTCATGACCTGCCCGACCAGGAAGTTGAGCGCCCCGCCTTTGCCGGCACGGTAATCATCGAGCGCCTTGGGATTCTCGTTGATCGCCTCTTCAATTGCCGCGGTGATCGCGCCGGTATCTCCTGCGGTCTTTGCAAGGTTTTGGCGTTTTACGATGGCGTCCGGTGTCTCGGCAGCCTCGCCTTTCAGCTGCTGGTCGAGCATGATCCGCAAAACTTCCACCCCGCTCTTGTCGGTGATGGTTCCTGCTTTTAAGAGCAGGACGAGGCCGGTGACTGCGGCCGGCTCAATCCTGTCCAGGTTCATGTCCCGGTAGTTCAGCTCGCCGATGAGGGTATCTGCGATCCAGGTTGCGGCAAGGGGTGAGAGTCCCCGCTTGTCGGATGCAACAACTTTTTCAAAGCAGTTGGCGAGTTTCAGTTCGCCGGTTAAGGTCCTTGCATGGTTGAGCGAGCAGCCATAGTCTGCCATGAACCGCTCGCGCCGGGCATCGGGCAGCTCGGGTAGGACGATATTGTCCAGCCACGACTTCACCCGCAGCGGGCGGAGGTCAGGCTCGGGGAAGTAGCGGTAGTCGTGCTCCTGCTCCTTGCTCCGGCCGGCCTGGGTGACGCCGCGTGCCTCGAGGTAGTGCCGGGTCTCCCGCTCGATCTTCTGGCCGCGCCGGATCAGGTTCTTCTGCCGGGTCACTTCGAAGGTGAGCGCCTTCTCCACGCCCTTGTAGGAGGTGATGTTCTTGACCTCCACCCGCTCGCTCCCTTTTATGGAGATGTTCGCATCCACACGGAGCGAGCCCTCCTTCTCGCTGTCAAATACGCCGAGGTACTCGAGGGTCGCCCTGAGCTTGTTCAGGAACCTCCGGGCCTCCTTCGGTGACCGGAGGTCCGGCTCGGTCACGATCTCTATCAGAGGGATACCGGCCCGGTTGTAGTCGACGAGGGTGTACTTCGGCCGGTCCGCACCGCCCTTGTGGACGAGCCTCCCCGGGTCCTCCTCCATGTGGACACGGGTGATCCGCACCCTCTTCTCGCCCTCGTCTCCCTCGATGTCGAGGTACCCCCAGACGGCGAGGGGCTTGTCGTACTGGGTGATCTGGAACCCCTTGTCAAGGTCGGGGTAGAAGTAGTTCTTCCTTGCAAACTCCGACTCCTCCGGGACTTCGCAGTTCAGGGCTTTTGCGACCATGAGGGCGTATTCGACCGCCTTTCTGTTTACCTTCGGGAGTGATCCGGGCAGGCCCAGGCAGACCGGGCAGACGTGCGAGTTCGGCAAGTCGTCCCGGTAATCGGTCGAGCACCCGCAGAAGAGCTTGGTGGCGGTATCCAGCTGGCAGTGGATCTCGAGGCCTACGATCACGGTCATGCCGATCCCCCCTGCTCGAACGCATACGCGACATCCACTACCCGCTCGTCCTCCATCCACCGGCCCATGACCTGCAGGCCGACCGGGAGCCTTTCCACCTTCCCGCAGGGGACCGAGATCGCAGGGACGCCGGCAAGGTTCGCGGGCACGGTGAGGATATCCGAGAGGTACATGGAGAGGGGGTCGCTCTTCTCGCCGAACCTGAAAGCGACCGTCGGCATGGTCGGCCCGGCGAGCACGTCCACTTCCCTGAAGAGGCGTTCGAAGTCAGCCCGGACGTTGTTTCGTGCCGCCTGGGCCTTGGCGTAGTATTTCCCGTAGTATCCCGAAGAGAGTGCAAAGGTCCCGAGCATGATCCTCCTTCGGACTTCTTCGCCGAAACCCTCCCTCCGGCGTTCCTGGAAAGCCTCGTGCCATGGTCTCTTCGTGTCGGCCGGGGGGCCGTAGCGGACGCCGTCGAAGCGGGCGAGGTTCGAGCTTGCCTCGCTCGTGCAGGTCACGTAGTAGGCCGCAAGCGCGTAGGCCATGCTCGGCATCCTGCAGGTGATGACCTCGGCGCCTTTCCGCTCGAGGAGCGAGATCGCGTCCCAGACGACCGAGGCTACGCGTGGGTCCACACCCTCCCCGAAGAACTCCTCCGGGACGCCGATTTTGACACCCCGGATCTCGGGGTCGGGGATGTGCCGGTAGGGGCAGTCGAGTGAGGTCGAGTCACGGGGGTCGTGCCCGGCGATCACCTCGAAGAGGAGGCTTGCATCAGTGACGTTTGCGGCCATGGGGCCGATCTGCTCGAGCGAGTTTGCGTAGGCGATCAACCCGTACCGGGAGACGCGGCCGTAGGTGGGCTTGAGCCCCACGATACCGCAGAATGCCGCGGGGCAGCGGATAGAGCCGCCGGTATCGGTCCCGAGCGCAAGGGGGACGATTCCTGCGGCGACTGCTGCCGCACTCCCCCCGGATGAGCCGCCCGGGACGCGGGAGGGATCAACGGGGTTTTGCGTCGGGCCAAACGCCGAGTTCTCGGTGGTCGTCCCCATGCCGAACTCGTCCATGTTGGTCTTTCCTACGATTGCTGCACCCTCCCTCTTCAGGCGCTTGACGACAGTCGCGTCAAAGGGGGGGATGTAACCCTGGAGTATCCGGGAGGCGCAGGTGGTCTCGATTCCCGCTGTCGAGATATTGTCCTTGACCGCGACCCTGATCCCTCCGAGCTTTCCTTCACCGCAGGGGGCTTCTGCGACGGTCCGGAGGAAGGCAGAGTACCGGTCGTCGGGATGGAACGAGACGGTGTGTCCGGGCATCACATCACCCGCGGGGCCTTAAAGAATCCGTCTTCATTTCCGGGCGCATTCGAGAGCGCCTCCTCCTGCGAGAGAGAGGGTGTGACCTCGTCCTCGCGGAGGATATTGTATGCCCTCTCCTCGACCTCTTCGACTACTTCCACCTGGTCAAGGAGGTCGAAATATTCCAGGATCTCGTTGAACCGCGAGGTGAACGAAGCGAGTTCCTCCCGGTGAATGGCGATATCGGCGAGTTGCCCGATATGTTCGGTATCTCTCTCGGTGATCATCCCTATTATGCCTCCCTGGCGGGACGGCTGCATCCCGCATGAGGATAAGTAGTCTTGATACGGTTTTTTATAACCATTGTTGTCCGGGGCGGGAGCGATCCGGAAATGGCGATGAGATCCAAATCGTTCGATTAAAGCCTTAAAAACAGAAAACGGTTAAAATAATGCCTTAAGAAAGTCATGGTGTGTAAGCCGCACCCTTTCTGCGGGAGTGGCAGTACGCGCAGGATGATGCCGTCTCAGGCAAGTATATAGCTATAGATAGTGCGAAAACGAGGGCATCGATCCTGATTGCATATAAAAGATAGCCGTGGGATCTTGTATCCGGCATCCGAAATGACCGTGTATTGACGTATGGGTGTTCTGGGGAGGCCCCCGCCGACCCGAAGCACCGGGGGGGTCCAGGAACGAGTCAAAGGGATCTGGAGGGGGTTGAACTATTCGCACCGATTTACTCGCACGATCGGGCATTCATGGGGATTCCATTTGATTTCCGGCCAGTTCTGCAATATATTCGCTCACATTTTTGCATCCCCTGTTCCGCGCAAGCCGCCTGATCTCCTTTGCGATCCCGCTTCCGTACTGCATGGCTTTCTTTTCGGCCCATGCGAGTTCGTGCGGGATATGCTTCCCTGCAACCTCCCGCAGCGCCACTTTCCGGAGGCTCCCCGAGACCTTCCTCTCTGCCGGGAGGGCGTGCGCTGCATTCACCACGCGGAGGTCGAGGTACGGCATCGAGAGGAGGACGCCGTGCAGGGCGGCGACCGCCTGGTCGCGTTCCGCCTGTGCCCCGAGCGTGGCAAAGTCGCGTGCAAGCTGGGATTCGATGTCCCTTGCGTTGAGATACCGGGCATATCCCCCGAAGAGTTCGTCGGCCCCCTGCCCGGTCAGCACACGATCGTACCCGCGATCCCGTGCAGCACGGGCGATGAAGAACTGAGTGGTCGCGATTGCCGCATCGACCGGGGACTTCCGGGGAATGGCGCCCAGTATTCTCACAAGAGCACTCTCCACGTCTCCGGTCCGGATAGTGAAATGTGTACAGTCGAGCCCGAGAAGATCGGCAGCCCGCGACGCCCTCTCAAGATCGTGCGAACCTTCGAGGCCCACCGCAAGGCACGGCAGCCTTGCCAGGGTCGCCACGAGGGTGGAGTCGACACCTCCAGAGAGTGCCACCACACCCTGGCTGCTCCTGAGCCGGACCGCCTCGCAGATAGCAGTCTCCAGGTCCATGACAGGATATCGGGGATAAACATCTCCGATTGCATCACCATCGCAGGTAATTTTTCCCGCAGGCCCGGGGCCCGGGACGATCCCGAGCCGGTCTCGGGCAGTGCAGTTGTTCCACTCGAGAGAGAACTCACCTCCGAATGCGGTTGCTGCAAGCGGGTTGGAACGGACACGGAAGAGGGTCTCTTCAGGCGATAAGATCTCTCCCGCGACCTCCACCCAACCTTTGAGAGTTCCAGTCATTGGTTTAACATGGTTACACAGGTGAGGAGATTCTCTCCTGCATGTGGGGACTTGTACATGTAATCTGCAGATATATGCTCCCGTTACTTCTGGAGACGCTTCGCCCGCGGTTCATACTCTTTGGGTCGTCGTAAAAGTAAGAAGCCCCCAATTGCAATCGCAACAAAGAGAATGCCCAGGATGGTCATCCATACCGGAAATGAGGGAAGCGGCCCTTCTGCGTGGGGTGATGGCGACGGAGCGATCTTTTCTCCCCCTTCTGTATCGCCGGATGGGGGTACAATGACAAGTCCGGGGGCGTCTTCAGGTGCAACGGCGACGGCTCCCAGCGGAACAACACCGCAGAGTATTACAAAAATACACACGATTAAAGCAGATCTATTGGTCATCAGAGTTCACTCGGAATTTTTCTCTCAAAAATCATTCTCCTCACGGCTCATCAATATTTCATAATCCTTTTATTGCGGAAAAGAAACCTGATTTGGAAGGTTCGATCGATGAGTTCTGGGGAAATGAAGGGAGATGTGGCGATCAGTGCTGGTGTCAGCACGATCCTGATGGTGGTGCTGGTAGTTGGAATCGCCATGATCCTGTGGTCAGTGGTGATGGGGTTTCCATCAATTTTGCACACTACCGTTTATATCGCAAGCGAAGCGAAAGCAGAAGAGATCATCCAGCCCGGGGGTCTCCCGATGCAGGTGGTCGGGTTCACGATACGGGAAGCAGAACCGTTTCACTTTGTTGGGCAGGCACCACCCAGGGGAGGAAAGGAAGTGCTCCTCAAGGTGATCAGCCCTGATGGAAGAACACTCTATCCTACCCCATTCCTTTCAGGGGGCCCACTCGAAGGCCGGACTCTCTACATCTTCCCGAACTCGACCGGTTATTCGGTGCATTGCGATTATATCGTTTCCGATATCCCGCCACAGGGGAAGCTCAAGCCGTTTGTCCTTGGGACATGGACCGTGCAGCTGATCGATACCGAGGCACACCTCCTCATCTCCAGCGATGACCGGGCAAAGATCACCGAAGGGACCTCATCATATGCTCTTGCCGGCGGTGTCCCGGGCGGCGACGTATGGCGGACCGATTGCACGCCGCTTGGATATTCTGTCCATGGAAACCCGGTGGCGAAGAATACCGGGGCCCCAATGAACATGAGCTACCTCTCATTCGATGGGAATGACTGGCTCGAATACCAGGATGACCCCACTCTCAAGTATACCGGGGACCTTACCATCTCGCTCTGGCTGCGGCCACTCAATGTGAATACCTGGAAACAGGTGATTGGAAAGGGCCTCCAGACGCCGTCCGGCGCCGGGGTCATCGAAGACAAGAACTATGATCTCTATCTCATCAACAAGAAAGTCTACTTTGAATGGGACGATCGCGTCACCAACACCCACTATCACATAATGACCGACAACGATGTCGTGACTGCCGGTAACTGGCAGTACGTGGATCTGGCGGTGGAGGGAGGAGAACCAAAGATTTACATAAACGGGGTTTCGCAGCAATTTTCGTATTATAAGTCCAATGTTCCCGGTAACAACAAGATCACCACCCCTTCCCAAATACCGGATGTCCGGCTGAAGGACAACCAGCATCCTCTGACGATGGGAAAGCAGGCATCCCAGCAGTATCCCTTCCCCTATTCGGGCGATATCGGGTCATTCGCCCTCTATAACAGAGGACTCACGGAGGATGAGATCTCCGAGAATCTCCAGACATACTCCGCATGATGGCTTTATATCTTGGGAAATGAATGCCATCTCACCTCTTTTTTTATTGACTGGAATGCCTGGGTATGCTGGGTGAAGGAATGAGCACGGGGTTTGCGTTTCGACTGCCTTAAACCCATTCGCGGCAGACTGTCATACAAATAGATCCATGTCGCGGTACTTCAGAGGTGATGTGATACTGGCCAGGATCCGGATCGGAGAAAAGGGTGAACAAAAGGTCCGGCCGGCAATCGTCATCCATGCGGGAGAAGATGGGTGCTTCCATGCCTTTCCGGTCTCCTCCACCCCATCCCGTGACCAGCCTTCTGTTCCGATCGATCTTGAAGATTTCCAGGATGGGGGACTGGATATCCTAGATAAGAGCTATGCGCTCACCGGGGTAATTGTCCGAATCCCGGCACGGGATGTCGCAGGGAAGAGGGGGAGGCTCACCCGCGAGGCCATGGAGGCGATCTCGCCGGGATCGGGATCAGGGGAGTGGTGATGGCCAGTCCCCGGTCTTTTGCACGAAAGACAGGCATGTTGATACTCTGTTCAGGGCAATCTATTCGTATATGCGGACCAACCGGCACCAGTACTTCCTTGACCTCGCCCTCCGGTGCGCACACCAGGGAACGTGCCTCCGGCGAAACTTCGGAGCCATCATCGTCGACGAGTTCCAGACCATCGTCTCCACCGGGTACACAGGGGCGCCCCGGAAGCAGATGGACTGCACCGAGATTGGCCGATGCTGGAGGAAGGACCACCACATCCCCTCGGGCTCGAACTACGAGCGGTGCCGGAGTGTCC
>DUGV01000248.1:0-6841 GCA_013331225.1 Methanolinea sp. | reverse complement strand
CTGACGCAGATCTGGCCCTGCTTCCTCTGCTCCAAGATGATCGTGAACTCGGGGGTGAGATCGGTGATCATGCGCACCGGCGACGAGACGTACGAGGAGATGGACCCCATCGCCCTCTACCAGATGCGGAGTATCGAGGCGCTGGGAGAGGAGGGGTCTTAAAGTGGGCCGGAGTTTTCTGGAAGGTGCGGGAAGAAATGGATGATACCTGGAGGTCAGGCTGGATCCGTCAGGCTCCCCACCCGATGCCGACCTTCCACCCGGTCATCTCCTCGGTCCGAAAGACTGCCTGGTGTCCGGCTCCTTCGAAAGAATAGTCCACCTGCCCTTCGCGCATCTCCCGCACCGCTGATCTGGTGCTCTCATCGAGTGAGAAGATCCTGTCCGGGAGGGAGTCTATGACCGGCATCCCCAGGGTATCCACCGCGAATGCATAATACCCTGCGGGGAGCGCGAACTCTTCGAAGAGTGCCTCCTCAAGGATGTCGCAGTACACCGATGTCCCGAGGATCCCATTCACCTCTCCCTTGTCCCGGACCGGGACCGCGATGATTGCGGTGTACCTCCCGGTCGATTTGCTGACGACGATGGTCCCAATCGAGGTCTTCCCGGCAAGCACACCCGGGAAATAGGGGCGGTCCCGGAGGTTTGCGCTCGTCAGGTTGTCGACCGTTGTGTAGTACGAGCCATCGGGTCGCGCGTACCAGAACCGGGCCTCGGGATACTCCTGTTCGAGCCTGACGAGGAGCGGGCGTATCTTCTCCCAGTCGCCTTCTTTGAGCTCCCCGGTGAGGGCGAGTGTCTCCATCGCGGCGGCGATCCCGTGGACCCGTGCCGAGATGAGCGCGGAGAACGCAGGGAGCAGCGTTTCGGACGCGAACGTGTCCCGCTGACCATCAACAGAGGGCGAAAGGGAGGCGGGGAGTCCGGCACCTGTGATGCGGGAAAACGTCCCGTCTGCCTTCGAGGCATCGAGGGCATCCTGGTATGCATCGATCGTCGCAGCGGAGGTTTCCCTGTTGAACGCGATGAAGAGCTCGGTCCTGAGAAGGGTGTAGACCGGGATCACGGTTCCCCCGGGAACCGCGTGTCTTGCAAGTGTCCCGGGCGTGGTCGCGGATGTGCCCATCCAGAGGGAGACCGATCCGTCCAGGAGAGCCTCCAGGCATTCCTCGTCTGAAGGGTACGTCCGGATGTTGGAGAAATTGTTCTTGACCAGGAAATCGTGCCGTGCGTCGCCGTCGACCACTGCGATCGCGCCCGCATTCCGTGCGGCCTCGAGGCTCGGGAGCATGTCATTGGATCCGTTCCTTGCATAGAGGGAGTACTCCAGCAGGGCAATCGGGCCGACCCAGGAGAACTTGGCCTCGCGCTCGGGAGTCTTCACGGTTGAAAAGACCGCATATCCGGGTGTGGAAACCGCGGTATCGTGCGCAACACTCCACGGGAGCACTCTGATCTCGGCCGTGCAGTTGAGGCGCCGGACCAGGTCTCTTACCACTTCAACGGACTGTCCGCGGGCAACGCCGTCAAGCCCTGCGTAACTGAAAGGGTAGAGTTCCTCTGTCAGGAAGACGATCTCCCCAACGGCACAGGCGGGTGCGGTGTGCTGGTCAGCTGACCCGTGGTCCGTTGAAGTGCACCCCGCAATCATGCAGGAGATGCAGAGGAGCGCACCTGTGAGTGCCAGGTAATGAAACGGTCTCAAATGGGTCATGAGAAGTCTCTCCTTGCAGAAGAAGTCTATACTGAACGGCCAAAACATGTTCGATTCTGCCGCTCCATGCTGCGGTCCTGTTCCAGTGTGAACCGTCCGGCAGAAGGAAAAACCCGCGCGTCAAGCCTGTCCGGGGGACTTTGGGGGATTCCCCGGAAAACAATGCCGAACGCGGGCTGAGGAGAACGGTCCTCCGTGGCCGGGATAGATCGTCCCGCCCTGAAACGCCAGCACTTTCCCTATGCTGGCCCGCACCTCCTCCGGGTCGCCGGCAAAGAACGGTAGCCCCGGCCTTCCGGTCGGAATGCTCGGGAAGATGAGGTCTCCCACGATCGCGTCCCCGTTTCCGAGCAAAAGGGAGACGGAGCCGTCAGTATGCCCGGGCGTGTGGATGACCTCGCCCCTTATCCCGTATTCATTGAGAGCGAACGAATCGCCGAGAAGAATATCAGGCTCGAAGGGATGAAAGTGAGCGCTGCCCTTTCTGCCATACAGTGCCCCGAGGACAAGTCCCGCGGTCCCCGTGGGGACGAGGGCGCCCTGCCGCCCGGACCGCACCATGGATGCATCGTCCCTGTGCACGGCCACGGGTGCCCCTGACAGTTCCCGGAGTGCCCGGGCCGATCCCGCGTGGTCTGCGTGGCCGTGCGTGAGGATTATGAGCCTGAGGTCATGAGGGTGTATACCCGCTTCCTTCATCCTCGCTACGATCGCACCCTCTCTCCCCGGAACACCCGTATCGACCAGGACTGCACCATGCTGTCTGACCAGGTATGCCCTGGAGGTCAGGCCGAGCCGGATGGTGATGACCTCGATCGGCTGTTCGCCCGCATACATCCTCGCACCTCCTGTGCTGATGATGGCCCGGGAAATATAAGAAGATTGCTGCGAATCGCGGGGGACATCTTTCACCCATGGTTGGAAAAAGGAGGGAAAAAACAGGCCCTGATTCCCCTGGTCCTGCCTCCGGGAGACATTCCGGGACCCCGAAAAAAGGATGGTGTTTCGTTAAAACTCGATATCCTCGTCCCTCACCTGCAGGCCGATGTCCTTTGCATAGGGGAGGTCCGACCAGAGGTAGCCGTCCCTCTGTTGAAAGCCGTGCCTGAGCACCATCTTCACTGGTGCCGGGACGACGAACCGTTCGGGAGGCTCACCGTGGCGATACTCGTTTCCAAGCACGACAAGCAGGGAATGCCCGCCGTCCCGCGTGTAGCAGTAGAAGTCCCGCAATCCCTCGGGGAGGGGGTGGGGATACGTCCTCCCCGGCAGAACCCAGCCGTCGAGTCCTGCCGCCCTGATCAACTGCGCATTGTCCGGCATTTTCAAGATGCGTGGATCTCCGGCAGAGATAAAACTGATATTCCTGCCATGGCCGCCCAGCTATGGCCAGGGTAACTATGTGTGGGGAGCAAAATGGAGGCGGCCCAGCGGCGCCCGTGAGGTGAAGTGGGGAGGGGAGTGCCCGGGGCAGCCCCCTGCAGGAGCATAACACCTGCTTACAGGAGTGATCCAATTACAATGGAGCCTGCATAGATGAGCATTGCGAGGTGAAAGAGCGGCAGGACCTTCATTCCCCCTTCGGGGGTTGGCTGCCTGGCCAGGTGAACTACCGCAAACACGAGGAGCGCAAACCCTAATGCCACGCCGGTGGTTGCGATGGGATCGAGCCTCGTGATGAACAGGAATGCCGCGGCCATGTGGATTAGGAGAAACACGACAATCCACCACACGGTCCCGCTCATGCCATACAGGATCGGGATGGTCTGCATGCCCCGTGCACGGTCGTTCTCGACATCGGCAAGGTCATTTACCCCAAGGTGTGCCATGGCGAACGGGTAGAAGAAGAGGAAGTAGCATAATGCGGTCGTATCCGGGAACCCCGTGCAGAGGTACCCCGCGACGGGAAAGAGGGCAAAATCGGTCCTCCCCACCAGTTGCGCGATGGGAAACGACTGGTTCCTCTTCTTGACCTGGTAGAACGCCTCTGTACCATAGCCGCAGAGCATGATGAGCGCGACGTAAAGAGAGTGCGGGAACGGAAGGGTGGCGATTACAATCAGGGTGCTGACGGCCAGGATCAGGAAGAGGAGGAGGGCACTCCGCGGAGAGACGAGCCCCGCCGGAATCGGGCGTGTCCCGAAGATCCTCCAGTACCTGGTGAGCCTTCCGAACTCTGTGTCTTTCTTGTCATATTCGCGATCAATGTAGTCATTCAGGACGAGACCTCCCTCGAACCCGAGGAACCCGATGATTGCGGCCCTGATTAGGTCGGCGAGAGAGAAGGTGCCATACGTGGCGGCTGCAAGGAGGTAGCCCGAGCAGAAGAGGAGCGGCCAGGCAAAGAAGAAATGGAGCCTGAGCAGGTCTGCATATCCCCGGAGCGTCGCCATGCAGTATCATACTATTACAGTCCTGGTACATACACCCTCTGCTTGGGAGGGCATGGTGCGGGAAGGACCAGGGAGACTCTGGCCGTTTGTCCTTTCATTGATGAAGCTTCCACAGCGTTCATTACCGCAAAGAAAAGAGTTCTAGGTATGGTCCCAAATCGTCCCTACTCTGTCATGTATGTGGATGATGACCAGGATCTCTTGGACCTGGGAAAGATCTTCCTGGAGCGGAACGGGGATTTTTCCGTTGACTGCATCGATTCTGCCCCGGCAGCACTTGAAGTCCTGGGGAATGCCGCATTTGATGCCATCATATCAGATTACCAGATGCCTGGGATGGACGGAATCGAGTTCCTCAAATCCCTCCGGGCCCGGGGTTCCGGGATACCTTTTGTCATCTTCACCGGCAAAGGGAGAGAGGAGGTGGTGATCGATGCCCTCAACGCGGGGGCGGATTTCTACCTCCAGAAGGGGGGAGACCCAAAGGTCCAGTTCGCGGAACTCACCCACAAGGTCCGCCAGGCAATTGAGAAAAGACGCGCCGAGCAGTCGCTCATCGAATCAAAGAAGCGACTCGCCGACATCATCGACTTCCTTCCGGACGCCACTTTTGCGATTGACCGGGAAGGATCCGTGATCGCGTGGAACCGGGCAATGGAGGAGATGACCGGCACCCCTGCCATTGCGGTCCTGGGCAGGGGCAATCATGTCTATTCAAGAGCGTTCTACGGAACACTGCGCCCCATGCTTATCGATCTTGTCCTCTCCCCTGACGCAGATTTTGAAAGACAGCATTACCATTTCACGCAGAGGAACGGTACATTCCTGACTGCAGAGACGACAGTCGGGAGGCAAGACGGAAAGACGACTCACTTCTGGGGGAAAGCGTGCCGCCTCTACGACGAAGATGGGAACCTTGCAGGTGCGATAGAAGCAATCCGGGACATCACGGAACGGGTGGTTGCAGAGACGGAGATCAGGGAGAAGACCCGCGAACTCGACCTCTTCTTCCAGAATGCAATCGACCTGCTCTGCATCGCTGACACGGACGGATATTTCCGGAAGCTGAACCCCGAGTGGGAGAGGACACTCGGATACACCCTGGACGAGCTGGAGGGGAAATCTTTCATGGATTTCGTGCACCCTGACGACAGGGCCACCACGCGGGATGCGGTCGCCCAGCTCAGCCGGGGAGAGATCGTCCCCAACTTCGTGAACCGTTACAGGACGAGGGACGGGAGATATCGATGGATAGAGTGGCGGTCGTTTCCTTACGGAAATGTTATCTATGCCATCGCACGGGACATCACGGACCGTCTCGCGACCCAGCAGGCGCTTGCCGCGAGCGAGGAGAAGTACCGCACCCTCGTCGACGAGATCCGAGATGGGTTCTTCATGACAGATCGGGACGGCGTGCTCACCTTTGCCAACAAGAGCCTGGCAGAGATGTTCGGATTCTCTTCACCAGTAGAGATGTGCGGACAGCATTTCTCCCGGTTTGTCGCACCAGGGGAGCATGAAAGGGTACTGCCAATCTTTCTCAAGTGCATTGAGACTGGCCTCGTTCCGGATTTCACGCTCGAGATAGAGGCGATCAGGAATAACGGCGGAAGGTTCTCCCTGGAGATGAAAGCGTCATCCGTCATGGAGAAAGGGAAAGTGAAAGGCACGCGGGGGATCATCCGAGATATCACGGAGCGCAAGAAGGCAGACGATCACCTGCGTATCCTGGTCCAGCTTCTCGACAGTGCACCCGCCTCCATCACGGTCCACGACCTCGAGGGAAATTTCCTCTATGCCAACCAGAGGACGCTTGACCTCCACGGCTACACGCGGGACGAATTCCTCTCCCTGGATCTCCACGATCTCGATGTCCCGGAGAGCGCCGCACTCATAAAGCCACGAATACTTGCGCTCCTTGAAACGGGGGAGGGAGACTTCGACGTGCATCATTTCAGGAAAGACGGAACCGCGATTCCATTGCACGTCAACACCCTGTTGACCGAATGGCAGGGAAAGAAGGTGCTGCTGAGCATTGCGACAGACCTGACCGAGCGATTGGCGGTCCAGGATGAGATACGGAGAAGCGAGGAGAAGTACCGCCGCATCGTCGATACCGCGCACGAGGGTATCTGGGCAATGGACGAGCACTTCGCGACCACGTATGTGAACCGCCGCATGGCCGGTATCCTCGGCTATTCTCCTGAAGAGATGGTGGGACGACCTATTGATTCCTTCATCGCAGACGAAGAGAAGGTCATCCAACGCTCGAGATGGGAGGAGAGGAGGCAGGGACTTCCCGGAAATTACGAACGTACCTTCGTTTCCCGCAGCGGGACGCCGCGGATCATGTACGTCTCTGCCACCCCGATCTTCGATGACCACGGGGTATTTCGCGGTTCGTTTGCCATGCTCACGGATATCACCGAAGAAAAACGGATGCATAAGGAGCTGGAGCGGGAGCACGACGAGCTGGTCGCCTCTTACGAGCAGATCGCAGCGACAGAGGAGGAGCTTCGCCAGATGCTTGAGGACCTGAGCCGGCACCAGGACGAGCTCTTCGAGAGCGAGGAGCGTTACCGGAGGCTGATGGAGAATTCATTTGATGCAATGGCAATTCACCGCCATGGGAAAATTCTCTCGGTAAACGATGCAGCAACACATCTGGTGGGAGCCTCTGCCCGTTCCGATCTCGAGGGGAAGAGTATTCTTGATTTTATCCATCCTGACT
>DUGV01000290.1 GCA_013331225.1 Methanolinea sp. | reverse complement strand
CCGACGAGATGCTGGACATGGGCTTTCGGGACGACATCGAGATTATCCTGAAACGCACCCCGACCGAACGCCAGACTGTCCTCTTCTCGGCCACCATGTCAAAGGAGATCCTCGCGCTCGCCCAGAAGTATTTAAAAGACCCGCGCATGGTCAAGGTGGTGCACGGCCGCCTGGCGGTCCCCGCCATCGAGCAGCGCTACTTCGAGGTGCGGGAGTCGGACAAGGTCGAGGTCATCTCCCGGCTGCTTGACTTCTACAACCCAAAGCTCTCGCTCGTCTTCTGCAACACGAAAAGGAAGGTGGACGAGGTCAGCGGCCAGCTCCAGGCCCGCGGGTACCTCGCCGAGGCGCTCCACGGCGACATGGACCAGAAGGAACGAGAGCGGGTGATGTCCCGGTTTCGGACCGGCGCCTCCGACATCCTGGTCGCAACCGATGTCGCCGCACGCGGGATCGACGTCGAGGAGGTCGGGGTGGTCTTCAACTACGACGTCCCCCAGGACCCCGAGTACTACATCCACCGCATCGGCCGGACCGGCAGGGCCGGCAAGTCCGGCAAGGCCTTCACCTTCGTCTCCGGGAAAGAGATGTGGAAACTCCGGGACATCCAGAAGTTTGCGAAGATCCGCATCGCCCGTCACGCGGTCCCGGCCGATGAGGACCTCCGCGAGCGGCGCATCGTCAACATGATCGCCAGGATCCGTGAGAACATCACCGCCGGCGACCTGGAGCCGTTCATCGCGAGGGTCGAGCAGGTGATGGGGGACGAGCACACGTCGCTCGAGGTCGCCGCAGCGCTCTTCAGGATGCAGTCCGGCGGAGATGCCGGCGTCAGCAGGGGAAAAGGAAGGGGGAGGTAAGACCATTTCTTTAAATTCCGCCGCCTGCGCGCTCAATCCCGGATTTCGGACCAATAATTATTAAATTCTGGCATCTCCTACCTTTTCCCATACTCCCAGGAACGATCCACCGGAGCAGCCGTCAGCCATGATCACCGTTCTTCTCGTCCACGACAACAGCGACGCCCTCGAGAGCACCAGGGCATACCTCGAGAGGATGGGGGAGATCCGGGTCGACGCCGTCCACTCCACGAAGCAGGCCCTGGAGATGGCCCGCCGGAGGAGATACGACATCATCGTCTCGTACTACCGCCTCCCCGAGGTGAACGGGATCGAGTTCCTGGCCGACATGACCGGAGTCGAGCTCCTCAAAGAACTGAAAGGGACCCACGCAGGCATCCCGTTCATCCTCTACCACCGGACCGACCGGGACAGCCTCCTCATCGAGGACGTGCACCAGGCAGCCGAGGTACACGGCCAGAGGGAGGGCTCGCGGGGTCCTGTGCAGGAGATGCGGGACATCCTCTACCAGGCGGTGCTCCGGAAGAAAGCCGAGCGTGACCAGGTCCTCCGCTGCGACATGCTCTCGGCTATCCTCTCTGTCTCGCCGCTCTGGATCTGCCAGGTGCGGGGCGGGAACTTCGAATGGGTCAATTCGACAATGGCCCGCAGCCTCGGCATGGACGCGGGGGCGCTCGCCGGGCAGGGCGTCCAGGCAGTCTTCCCCGGGAACGAGGAGTACGAGCGTGCCTTCAGGGAGCTTTGCCACCGGTCCGACGACCAGGGATGGGGCCACGCGGATACCGTCTTGAAAAGAGCGGACGGGACGCTCATCCCCTGCCGCCTGAGCATCCGGGCGATGGACCCGGCGGACCCCTCGCGGGGGCAGGTGATAGTCTGCGAGGACCGGTCAGAGCATGCAAAACTCATCGATGCGCAGAAGGAGAGCGACCTCCGGTACCGCGAGTTCCTCCAGAACGCTTCGAGCCTGATCATCAAGCTCGACCCCGAAGGGGTCGTCACCTTCTTCAACAGGCACGCCCAGGCCTTCTTCGGCTACTCGGAGGCAGAGGTCCTCGGAAAGAACATCCGCGACACCCTGGTCCCCCGGAAGGATGGGAAGGCCTCCCCGGGCTTTGTCACCGACACAGGCGCAAACCACGAGGGCGGAAGCCTCCGCATCTACGAGATGCAGCTCCGGGGCGGGGAGCCCGCCTGGGTCGCCTGGCACACGAGGGCCATCCGCAACGCGGACGGGCACCTCGTGGAGGTGGTCTGCATCGGCCACGACATCACCGACCACGAGCACCGGGACCGGCGCAGGATCAGCACGGCTATGTGGAGGGACACCGTGATCACCGGGACCGATGTCAAAGAAGAGGTCTTTGACTCGGTCCTCCACATCTGCATCGAGATCGCAAAGGAGGGGAGAGAGGGCAAGCAGGTGGGGACCGCGTTTGTCATCGGGGACTCGGACGCGGTGCTGGTCAAGTCAAAGCAGCTGATCCTCAACCCGTTCGAGGGCCACCCTGCCACTGACCGGATGATCACCAACCACGATATCAAGGAGAACATAAAGGAGCTGGCGCAGCTCGACGGTGCATTCGTGGTCCGGGGCGACGGGCGGATAGAAGCTGCCGCCCGTTACATCACGATCGACACGAGCAAGGTGGGGATCCAGAAAGGCCTTGGGACGCGGCACTCGTCTGTTGCCGGGATCACCCTGGTCACGAGGGCAATCGGCATCGTCCTCTCGCAGAGCGGGGGCAAGATCTCGATCTTCAAGGACGGACGGATGGTGCAGGAGATCGCCTGATCAGGAGGCGTCCCCTTCCCGCCACATCCCGGCGGGAACCCGTATCTCGAACCTGGCCCCGCCGCCCTCCTTTCCGGCCTCCCGGATCTTTGCCCCCGTGATCGAGAGGATCTCCTTTGCGAGCCAGAGGCCGTATCCCCTGTTCCTGCCGTGGCCCCGGTCAAAGAGCGTCTTTCTCTCTGACTCCGGGATGCCGGGACCGTCGTCCTCGCAGGCAATAACGAGGTCGCCGCCGTCCACTCCCTGCGAGAGGGTGATCCGGGTGAGCCCGTGCGCATGGTCAACCGCATTCTTGATGAACGTCAAAAAGACATGCCGGATCAGCGGGCTCGCATAGACCTCGGTTGTGCCGGCATCCGCGACGATTTCGATGCCCTTCGTATCGACCCTCCCCTGGGCGGACCGGATGACGGCATCGAGCCGCATCCAGCGCGGGTCCTCGACTGCCAGGTCCTGGAAGTCGCGGGTGAACTCGATCAGCGCCTGGATGACATGGCCCGCGGCCTCCTCTTTCGCGAGGAACTCCCTGACCCTGGAGTCCTCGATGAAGTCCTCGGAAAACTGGAGAAAGCCGATCAGGATGGTCAGCTGGTTGAGGATATCGTGCCTGACCACCGAAAGGAGTTCCTTTCCCTTGCTCCGCGAGGCCTCCATCGCGAGGGCCTCCCCGGCCGGCAGTTCGCCAGGCGTCACTGCGGCAGTCCACGCCGCAAGTTCGGGCATCCCTCCCCCGGTGCCGGGGACCGGAAACGCCGTGCTCTCGAGGACCAGGGGACCGCCCTCCCTCTCAATCCACGAGATTCGGGCAGTCACCACCTTTCCCGTCCGCAGCACCGAATACAGCGACCGCTGGACCTCGTAGGGGAGCGGCGCGAGCACCTCGTCTGCAGGGGTGCCGGGGACTGTCTCCACTCCCGCGATACCGCCGCGCAGGGCGACCATGGAAGGGTTCACATAGCGTATCCTTCTTCCGGTGTCCACCACGCAGACCGGCCCGGGCATCGCCTCGAGGATGTCACGCCAGATACCATCCATGCCACCAGTCCCCCCGGTTGTTTTGCCACGGTCGTTCACATATCCTCTCCCGTGAAGATTATCTTGTGCAGGTCTTGCCTTGAACATAGCGGAACCACTCCCCTGCGGGAAGAAGCCCTGCCTGCCCTGCTCATGGAGACGGGAAGAGGACGTGCACCCCTGAAGGTGCCCTGACCGACGCCCGGATCAGCCGGTCCATGTAGTCCTTCGAGCGGGAGAACGCATCCCTTGCGGTGCACCCCATTGCCAGGTGGGCGCAGAGGGCAGCCGAGTAGCAGCACCCTGCACCGTGCACCGTGACCGGGAGGCGCGTGGTCGCGATCACCCACTCCTTCCCCGGCGCAAGGAGGAGGTCGGGCGCCTCGTCTCCCGGGAGATGCCCGCCCTTCACGAGGACATGACGTGGCCCGAGGTCGAGAATGCGAAGGCCCGCCTCCCGTGCCTCCTCGAGCGTCTGGATGGGCCGGATACCGGAGAGCACTTCTGCCTCGTCGATATTCGGGGTCACCACCGTTGCCCTCGGCAGCAGGCACTCGACGAGGTCCTGCCAGGCGTCCTTCTCCATCAGCGCATGCCTGCTGGTGGAGACCATCACCGGGTCCACGACAAGGGGAACGCTTTCGGGGAGCTCCCGCCCGATCGCCCGGATCGTCTCCGCCGCGCCGAGCATCCCGGTCTTGAAGGCGCGTATCTCGAACTCGGCCAGGACAGCCTGCACCTGGAGCGCGACCATCCCGGGATCCACCAGGGAGATGCCTCTCACCTCGCGGGTGTTCTGGGCGGTCACGGCCGTGATCACCGAGAGCCCCCAGACGCCAAGAGCCTGGAAGACTTTCAGGTCTGCCTGGATGCCTGCACCGCCGCCCGAATCGGACCCTGCGATGGTGCAGGCGGCCGGTGGGATCTCCCGTTCCATCTGCAGGCATAGGGACAGGGAGCGTGATATACCTTTCCGCCGGGATACGATTATCGCGGGCGCTCCCCCATGAAGAATACAGGGGATTTACGTCACACATGCCGCCACAGGATACACCTCTCGTCGTGGCCCGGGGAACCGGGTCGCTGGGCATCCTCCCAGGAATGGCCAACCGCCACGGGCTGATCGCGGGAGCCACGGGGACAGGAAAGACTGTCAGCCTCCGCGTGCTCGCAGAACAGTTCTCCTCTATCGGCGTGCCGGTCTTCATGGCCGACGTCAAGGGGGACCTCTCGGGGATGGCCAGGCCCGGCGGTGACCACGCGAAGGTTGCCGAGCGGGTACAGGAACTCGGGCTCTCGGGGTTTTCGTACCAGGGCTTCCCGGTCGTGTTCTGGGACCTCTTCGCGGAGCAGGGCCACCCGGTGCGGACCACCGTCTCGGAGATGGGGCCGCTGCTCCTCTCGCGGATCCTCGACCTGTCTGATACCCAGGCCGACGTCCTCACGCTGGTCTTCCGGGTCGCTGACGAGCAGGGGCTCCTTCTCCTCGACCTAAAAGACCTCCAGGCCATGGTCAGGTACGCGGGGGAGCACGCAAAGGAGCTGAAGACCGCGTACGGCAACATCTCGCCGGCCACCATCGGCGCCATCCAGCGGAGCCTGCTCGCGCTCGACGATCAGGGCGGGGCGAAGTTCTTCGGCGAGCCGTCGTTAGAACCGGCGGCGTTCATGAAACAGTCCGGCGGAAACGGCACAATCAACATCCTCGCCGCCGACAGGCTCCTCCAGTCTCCCCGGCTCTATTCGACCTTCCTCCTCTGGCTCCTCTCCGAGATCTACGAGCAGCTCCCCGAGGTGGGGGACCCCGAGAAGCCGGCCCTTGTCTTCTTCTTCGACGAGGCGCACCTCCTCTTCGCCGACGCGCCGAAGGCGCTCCTCGAGAAGGTCGTCCTCGTGGTCAGGCTGATCAGGTCAAAGGGGGTGGGGGTCTACTTCGTGACCCAGAACCCCCTCGACCTCCCGGACGACGTGCTCGGGCAGCTCGGGAACCGCGTCCAGCACGCGCTGCGGGCGTTCACCCCGAAGGACCAGAGGGCGGTGAGGGCAGCCTCGGAGACCATGCGGCAGAACCCGGGCCTGGATGTGAAGACCGCGATCACGGAACTTCGTACTGGCGAGGCGCTCGTCTCATTCCTGGACCGGAAGGGCTCCCCGGGTGTGACCGAGCGGGCCTTCATCTACCCGCCAATGAGCCGCCTCGCCCCCCTGACCCCCGGCGAGCGGGATGCCGTCATCCATTCGTCACCTTTCTTTGGGACCTACGAAAAGGCCCTGGACAGGGCCTCCGCGTACGAGATGCTGGCTTCGAGGGCCGAGGCTTCCGCCGTGTCCCAATCCAAAAAAGAGGAGCGGGAGACCTCCCAAAAGAGGACCCGGGCACCCGCGTCCGCCCCGCGGAAGGCCGGCACCGACATGCTGACCAGGATGGCGGGGAGCGCCGCGAGGGCCGCGGGGAGCCAGGTCGGAAGGGAGATCATACGGGGGATCCTCGGGTCGCTTGCGAAGAAGTGAGCCTGCCTGCTCCTGGTCCTCAAGCGCCCGGCTGGTTCCCCGGAAGGGTGCATGTCGTCATGGATGCATTTATGCAGCCCGGTCAGGGTATACAATAGTGGAATACAGGGCTTCGCAGGCATGGGCATGGAAGGGACGACAGAGATAGGAGAGAACGGCCAGGCGACTGCCGACCTACCTGGTGAGGGGGCGGGAGCGGAGCCTGCACTCCTCACGAGAGAGGGGATGCAACTCTCCCGGAAGGGGCGGCACGCCGAAGCCCTCGACCTCTTCACACAGGCGCTCACCATAGCCCCGACGTACATTCCCGCCTGGGTTGCATCGGGTTTTGCGCTCGGAAAACTGGGGAGGTACAAGGAGGAGATCAAGGCCTGCGACCAGGCGCTCGCCCTTGACCCGACACTTGTCGATGCCTGGATTAACCGTGGCTTTGCGCTCGGAAAGCTCTCCCGCTTCTCGGAGAAACTGGTCTGCTGCGAGCGTGCCATTGTCCTGAACCCCTCTTCGGCGCAGGCATGGAACGCAAGAGGCCACACCCTCGGCGAGCTCGGGCGGTACGAGGAGGAGCTGACCTGCACCGAGATCGCAACGTCGCTTCGCCCCCGTTACCTGGGTGCGTGGGTGAACCGGGGCTACGCGCTGATGAAGCTGAACCGGTTCAGGGAAGCGGTTTCCGCGTACACGCGGGCGCTCGAGATCTTTCCGGGATTTGCCGCGGCATGGGTCAACATGGCTATCGCGTACTGCCACATGGAGGAGTTCGCAAGGGCAGTCTCGTGCTTCTATGAAGCCGAACTGCTCCGGCCTCTCGAGAACCCCCGCAGCCTTTACTGGAAGGGCGTGGCCCTCTCGCGTTCGGGGCGGAGGCGTGAGGCCATCGCGGTCCTCGCAAAGGTGGTGCAGGATGACCCGCGACAGGCCGATACCTGGATCGAGCTCTCCAACTGCCACTTCATGATCGGGGAGATCGAGGAATCTGTCCGCTGCTTCATGATCGCGTACGGGATCGACAAGCAGGACATAAAGGACAACCTCTCCCAGGCGGTCACCCTTCTCCGGGAGGGGAAGAAGGAGGAAGGGGTGCGCTGCCTCTCCCAGGTGTTCGGAATCCTGCTCAGGTGACGGGCAGGCCTTGACCCCTGGAAGGATTGGTCTGCATATCCACACCTCCCGAGGCGCACTGCGGCATCTTTGCGGCATGGGGGACTGCACCAGGTTGCGGCCCGCACGAAAACCTGTTCATACACCAGCGAAAAATCCTTCGTTCGCCCATTCCATGCAGGAAACGTCCCCGAGCGCATGGTTTATGTGATAGAGGTACAAATAGAAGAGGCAATTTACCTGGAGGTCGAACCCGTGGTGCACAGGCGCCATTGATACTCACCATCCAGGCGTGCGGTGAATAGAAGGTACCGTTATGCGGACCAGCTCACTACAGCACGCAGAAACGCTGTTATACCAACGAATACCGGACCATACCATTCAACCATGACATCCCGTACCCACGCTGCCCATACAACCTGCCCAGGCTGCCAGGAGGAGGTGTACCTCGACGAGCTTGTCAAGGGCCGGTGCCCGCTCTGCGGATGCACCCTTGAAGACCTGGAAGAAGTGGAGAGCGAGGTGGATGAACTCCTGGACAGGGGGGACTTCTCCTGGCTGATCTTCAATTACTTCCTCTTCAAGCAGTTCACCGATCTCGGGGCAAGCCCGCTCAAGGTGATGCAGCTGGTTTCCCTCTACGAGGACACCTGCGCAACGGAGGACGCAAGCCGCCCCGACACCCGGTTCGAACTTGAGATAACCCCGGGGCGGTTCGACCGCCTCATTCTCCGCCGGTGCGACCGGTGCAAAAAGATCTTTCTCGGCGGCGGAAAGAAGATCCTTTCCGGCGATTTAGCCCTCCCCGGCTACCGCATCACCTACCGCTGCGGTTCGTGCGTGTGAGGGGAACGGGACTTCTTTTTTCCGAACGAGGGCTTGCGCCCGTCGGCTTACACCGCTCTTACAAAATCCATTATCTGATTTCTCCCGAATCAGAGTTCTTTTATCACTCATGCTCCCCAGCACTGGCCTTATCGCGCTCAGGGGAGGCCACAGCGGTGGGGCTTCATCCCCAGGAGCGCCATCACGTGTGGAGTGCAGTCGGGTTCAGGGTATACGAAATCCTCTCCAGTTGCGGGGAGGCGGAGAATCCCCCTCCCCTACCCCCTCCCCCAATACGCGATAGCCACCAGGCAGGATTACACTGGATTCTTCTGAATCCTATCTGCTCCACAGCACTGACCCTATCGCGCTCAGGGGAGGCCGCAGCGGCGGGGCGTCAGCCCCAGGA
>DUGV01000192.1 GCA_013331225.1 Methanolinea sp. | reverse complement strand
CCACCTGGCGGCGATGGTATCGGTCCCGCGGTCCATCGCGCACCCCCTTGCCAGCCACGAGGTCACCCTCACCGGCACCCTGAACGTGCTCCTCGCTGCCAGGGATTCCGGCGTGAAGCGGGTGGTCCACGCCTCCTCTGCCGCCGTGTACGGAAACCTCCCGGATCTCCCCAAGGGGGAGGACATGCCGGTCGACCCCCTCTCCCCCTACGCGGTCGCCAAGTACGCGGGGGAGCGGTACTGCAGGGCTTTTTCGCTCCTTTACGGCCTGCAAGCAGTATCCCTCCGCTTCTTCAACGTGTATGGCCCGCGGCAGGATCCGCGTTCTGATTATGCAGCGGTTATCCCCAGGTTCATCGCGAGGATCCGGGAAGGAAAGGCCCCGCTGATCTACGGCGACGGTGGCCAGACACGGGACTTTGTCTACGTGAAGGACGTAGTGACGGCACTCATCCATGCAATGGAGTCAGAGGTGTGCGGGGTGTTCAATATCGCATCCGGGAGCGAGACCAGCGTCAACGAACTGGCCTCGATGCTCATGGACCTCTTCGATTGCAGGCTGGATCCCATCCATTGCCCCGAGAGGCCCGGCGAGGTGAGGCGATCTGTTGCCGACATCTCCCTGGCACGGACAGTGCTCGCGTTTTCCCCGCAATTCAGCTTGAGAGAAGGGCTTTCTGACACGCTTGCGTCGATGAAATGACCCGCAGACACCCTGTCGCTCTTTTCACAATGCTTATGCGGGCCGGTTGATCAAAAGTCAATGCATGAAGGTACGCATACTGTTGATCCTCCTTGTCCTGGGAGCAGCGCTTCTCGCCAGCGGGTGCATCACCCCGGAAAAGGAAAAGACAGAGGCATCTGTGGCCAGCGCCACGCTCAATTTGGCCGCAACAGCCATCGATGCGGAGCTCGCCGATGTACGGGCTCTCAACCTCGAAAGTGCCGGCCGGCTGTCCCGGACAGGGCTCGCAGGCCCGGATGCAGAGGCGGTGCTCTTCGAGAAACTCGACGCGCTTCCTTGGGCCCTCTCGTCGGTCACCATCTCCCCTGAGGGAATCCTCGTCGCCGCGGTCCCGGAGCATTACCGCGGGATTGTCGGGAGGGACGTGAATTACGACGGTCCGGTCCAGGAAGCCCTGGCCATGAAGGTGCCCCGGGTCAGCGAGGTCTTCATGATGGAGGAAGGGTTTGCCGGGATTTCCCAGAGTGCCCCGGTCTTTGCCGCAGACGGCACCTACCTTGGCTATACCGACGTCACGTATCGCCCCGAGACCCTCATAGGGAGGGCCATTGCGCCCGTGGTGGAGGGGACAGCCTATGACATCTGGGTGACACAGACGGACGGGACGGTCATCTACGACACGACGCAGGAGGAGATAGGAAAGAACCTCTTTTCTGATCCCGTCTACCAGGAACCGGGACTCCAGGAGTTCTTCCGGAGAGTGGTATCCGAACCCGCGGGAACAGGCTCCTACCGGTTCTGGGACCGTGAGTGGGACAAGGAGATCGAAAAAGAGGCCGCCTGGGAGACTGCCGGAATTGACGGAGCGGCGTGGCGGGTGGTGCTGACAGAAGGGAAGATCCAGTCCGGCACTGCGGATGCATCCTTCGTGAGGAACGCTTCCCTGGCGGGACTAAGCGACCTTGATGCGGACGTGCAGTCGGCCGCCGCCTTTGCCGCAATGGAGGGAAAAGAGGCCGCCCTCAGGGAGTTCAATGACCCAGCCGGCCGGTTTGTGGACGGGGACCAGTATATCTTCGCCTACGACATGAACGGGACGGTGCGTGCGCTGCCGTTCCAGCAGGGCCTCATCGGGCAGAACCGCCTTGATATCCGTGACGCACACGGCGTTGCCTTCATCCGGGCCCTGGTGGGGGCAGCCTCCCGCGGGGGCGGGCACGTGTACTATGTATACCCCAACCCCGCGGCAGGGTTCGCAGAGGAACTGAAGGTCTCCTCGGTGATGCCGGTCGACGATGAGTGGTTCATCGGGTCCGGTATCTACCTCTCCCATGTGAACGCCACCTTCGGCCGGCAGGAGAAGGACGCCCTGATGCAGCGGGTGCATGCGGCCCGTGACTTTGCCCAAAGGGAGGGAATGGACGCGGCCCTCGCTGCGTTCAACGACCTCTCCGGACAGTGGGCACCCGGCGGAAGCTACATTTTCTCGTATGCGATGAACGGGACGACCCTCGCCCTCCCGCACCAGCCTGAGTTGATCGGGACCAGCCGCCTTGGCTTTCTGGACCATTACGGGGTTGCAATCATCGACTGGGAGATCGAGGTGGCACGCGGTGGCGGGGGGTTCGTCTACGTGGTGTACCTGAACCCTGACACCGGGTCCGATGCCCTCAAGCTCTGTTACGTGGTGCCGGTTGACCGCGAATGGTTCGTGGGGTCGGGAGTGTACGGGGCGGAGGTGTGAGTGGGTGGGTTCAGTTCGACCCGTGGATCATATGTAATACGGGCATTTCACGACGGAATTCCCCGCAGCAGTGGGCCGATGGCCCAACTGCTCCCCGCACAACCCCCGCAGTTGGGGCCGATGGCCCAACTGCTCCCCGCAACAACCCCCGCAGTTGGGGGCCGATGGCCCAACTGCTCCCCGCAGCACTGAACTATAAGTCCATTGCCGCTTCATCCTCTCATATGGATGACCTTGTGATCCGGACGGCGCGGGAGGAGGAGGTGCCGGTCTTCATCGAGTGGGCGCGGAGAGAGGGGTGGAACCCGGGGCTGCATGACGGGGAATGCCACTACGCGGTGGACCCGGCCGGGTGGTTTGTTGCGGAGGCGGACGGCGAGATCGTCGGGACTGTTGCGGTCACCAATTACGACTCCCGGTTCTCTTTTGGGGGTTTTTTTGTCATCAGGGAGGATATGCGGTCGAAGGGGGTGGGCTGGCAGCTCTCGAGCGCGGCAATCCGCCACGCGGGCGACCGGAACCTGGGCATCGACGGGGTCTACGAGATGCAGGAAAAGTATTCTTCTCGGATGGGGTTCCGCTTCGCGTACCGGAACATCCGGTGGCGGGGCATCGCGGACGGAAGGAGGCAGGCAGGGCTCGGCTCTGCGCAGGAAGTGCCCTTTTCCGCACTCGTTGCGTATGATGCCCTCCATTTCCCCGCAGAACGGAAGCGCTTCCTGGAGCGATGGATCCGCACGCCCGGATCGTGGTCCTCCGCCTTGGTGGAGGGAGGATCACTGCGGGGCTACGGGGTAATCCGGAGGTGCTTCGAGGGGTATAAGATCGGCCCGCTCTTTGCCGATACGCCGGAAATCGGCGAGTGTATCCTGGAGGATTTGACCGGGAGGGATGAGGTGAGGGGGCAGCTGTTCTTCTTCGACACCCCGGAGCCGAACCGCGACGCGGTGGCAATGGCGCAGGAGCGGGAGATGGAGGAGGTCTTCGGCACCGCGAGGATGTATACGAAGGAGATCCCTCCGCTTCCGGTCGGCCGGATCTTCGGGGTCACCACGTTCGAGATGGGGTGAGAGCGGGGAGCAGGCGACCTCCGCTGCGGTGGAGATGCACTGCTCCTTCCGGACCCATGCGCTATTGTATCTTCCGCATCGCGACTGCACACCCGGCACAAATCGCGAGGATAAGCGTGGCACCCCCGATACCTGCCTTCGTGGTGTCTGCAGGCGTGGGGGTGGGGGGAGTCTCCTCAACAGTGGTCGCGATGGGTGTGATCGCAGTGGTCGTGGTGGTTGCCAGGACCGGGACCGGCCCCAGCAGGGCATAGGTGCCGCTGATGGTGACGGGAGCCGTCACGGAGGTGTTTCCAATCGTCGAGGAAAGGATGGTCCATGTTTCGCGGTCAAGGGAAGCGATGACGAGCCCATCCCTCGGAGCCCCGGCCGGGATGCGGAACTCGATTCTTCCCGGGGGGAGGAAAGAGGTATCCTGGGGCACCAGGGTGTAAGGCCCGGAGATGGCCTGCATCCCCCAAGTCACGTCCACAGGAGGGACCTTCAGAAACCCGATGGGTCCCGCGTGCGAGACCGTGACGCTGACCAGGCCGTCGGCTGAGGTGAACGTGTTCCACTGCTCCGGCGGGGGTGCAGTAGTGGCCACAGGCACGCCGTCCCCTGCAGAGGACGATTCCGACACCCCAATCGGGATGCTCTTGTAAAGGACCTGCGTCCCGTCGACGAGGGCTGCAATGGTGATGGTCCCGGCGGTAAGGCCCTCGACCACGAACGATATCTCGGAGTCCTTTGGCCCCTGCGTGGTCCCGGTCACCTGGAGCTGTGCGGTGATGCTCCTTGCTGTCGGAAGGGAGGTCCCCGAGAGCCGGAAGTAGTCGTAGGTCCCTGGAGTGATGTCGTAATGCTTGGTGGTGGAGAATTGGCCATCCCTGGACTGGCCCGAGACCGTGACGATGGTCGACTCCTTCATCACTTCCAGGCGGTTCGTGGAGGTTCCCGAGAGGGTCGCCGTGATGCTGCTCTTCTTTAACGCAAACGGCATCACGAACTGGCTCATCTGGAACCGGAACTCGGTGTTGGGTTCAACGGCGCAGTCTGCCTGCACGAGGAGCGAGAACGAGGAGTTTCCGGGGAGATCGCGGATGGTCACGAATATCGGCTGGCCGTTTGCGATCGTGTCGGGTCTCTCCGTGATGGTTACGGCAGCGGCAGGGAGGGCAAGGCATACGAGGATGAAGAGCACGAAAAAGCGAACGGATCTCATGGGAATAACCCTTTGCTGGAAGGGGAGAGAAGGGGAGAATGCGCGTGTTACATTGTTGCGGGGCGTATCGCGGACCCTCACCCGGCTACCGGTGACCAGGCCTGCCCTCATGCCGGTCCATGGCGCCACGGCCCCCAGGTGGGGATACGAATCCTTCTGGTCCCGGCAACGACCCGTGGTCATCCCGTCAGCCCCATGGTGGCAAGAATCCCGATGATCCGCTCCCCTGCATGGCCGTCGCCGTAGGGGTTTTCCCAGCCGCGGTCCCGGGAGCGCATCTCTCTTGCGCTCTCCCGGATGGTCGTTGGATTTGTCCCCGCGAGCACGTTTGATCCCACCTGGAGGGTCTCTGGCCGCTCGGTGTTCTCCCGAAGCGTGACGCAGGGGACGCCGAGCACGCACGCCTCCTCCTGGATGCCCCCCGAATCGGTCAGGATGAGGGCGGCCTTTGATTCAAGGAGAAGGAACTCGAGATACCCGAGGGGCGGGACGATGCGGATTCCCGGGGTGTCCAGCCCAAACTCCCCGATCATCTTCGCAGTCCGGGGGTGGACCGGGAAGATGACCTGCATGCCGATTTC
>DUGV01000292.1 GCA_013331225.1 Methanolinea sp. | reverse complement strand
CGATGGGCTGGCCGCCGTAGACGGGCAGGATGGTGATCCCGCGCAGGTGCCGGGCGAGCTTTCTCAACTCCTCCGAGACCTGGATGGCAAGCTCCCTCGTGGGGCAGAGGACGATGGCCTGGACCTCCGGGACTTTCTGGTCCACCTGCTCCAGGAGCGGAATGCCGTAGGCGGCGGTCTTCCCGGTCCCGGTGTGGGCCTGGCCCACCATGTCGTGGCGTTCGCGGATGACAGGGATGGCGAGCGACTGGATGGGAGTGGGCTCCTCGAANNCTGCCCGCATGAGCGGCTCGGGGAGGTCAAGGTCGACAAATGAGATGGTTTTCATGTACATGTTCCGTAGCGTTCCGGGCATTCTCCCGGGGAGCCCGCGCAGTATTCACTGGTCTGCAGTGGTCCCCCGGATCGTGCTGCAGGAATAATGCCCCCTTACCCTTTATAGGCATTTGCGATGGGTATCTCTCCTCCGCCCAGATGGAGTGCTACTCCCTGATAACCACCGAAGCCTTCTCGTCGAATGGGTTGGTGCGGAGCGCAAGGGAGTAGAGGTAGGGGTAGTGGCGCTTCAGGTGGCCCAGGTACACGACCCATTCGAGGACCAGGAGGCCGTAGACCCGGTTCAGGTCTCCGGAGAGGTGCGCCGTGTCGGCCCCCGGGAGACCGCAGAGTACTTCCCGGTGCGAGAGTTCCTGCCAGAGGTGGAACAAAGCCTGGAGCAGGTCGGTGAACTTCGAGTGCTCGTCGAGGTCGGGGTTCTGGAGGAGGACGGAAAGGACGTCGATTTTCTCCCCCAGGGCGTCCCGGAGGGTTGCGAGGTCGAGTTCCCGGCAGTCGAGATGGTATGACCGGGACGCGAGCGCGTCGATGATCCCGGCGGACGCGGGGGAGTCTGCGAATTTTGGCCCTGACAGTAGGCGGGAGAGGTCCTGGCGGCCCAGGTCACCCCGTGCACAGGTCGCAAGGAGCGAGGTGCCCACCTGCGTGAAGAAGATCCCGACCAGCATCATCGTCTTCTGGCGCCGGCGGGCCCGCTCCTTNNTAGCTCGACCACGTTTGCGACGAGGCCTACGAAGCACCCCACGCCGGCGACGATCACGACGACCGCAAGCACCTTTCCGGCCTCTGTTGCCGGGTGAAGGTCCCCGTATCCCACCGTCGCGATGGTCACGATGGTGAGGTAGAACGAGTCGAGCGGCGAGAACCCCTCCAGCAGCGAGAACCCGGCGACACCGATGACCACGACAGAGACCAGGAGGACGATATAGGCCTGGAGCCTCCGTTCATACGAGCCCATCTTGTGGAAGGGTCGCCCTGCATGGGTGATAAACCTCACCACCGCGGCGCGGGCCTCCGCACCCTTCATCACCTCGCACACCCTCCGTACCTCTGTTGAAACCATGACGGACACCTTCGAGGGAGTGATACGGGAACTGAAGGCCAAAAGGAAAGAGGAGCGTTGGAAGAACTACGACACCTGGAAGCGATCCTGCTGCTGCCCGGACTGCCCGAGCTACAACGAGTGCGCATCGGGAGGCCGGGAACTCCTCTACTGTATCCTTGGGATGAGCATCCAGTGTGTCAGGGAGGACCGGCACTGCATCTGCAAAGAGTGCCCCCTCTACTCTACGCTCGGGCTCTCGGGAAAAGACTTCTGCATGAAGGGGAGCGAGGCGGCGATCCGGTACGAGCGGAGCGTGGAGTGAGGAGGGGAGTTTCCTATTGGGAAACCGAATGTTTCCTATCAGGCAACGAATTGTTGCACGGGATGCAACAATTCACCTGAAAAGAAACCGTGATAAAAAATCTGCAGGAGTATTCATTCATCATTAAAGTCATCTTCTCTCTCTTCCTCTTCCTGCTGTTCCATTTTGTCCTGGACGAAGATCAGCCACCCCACTGCCCACACCAGCGGGATCCCGATGGGAACCGAGAACCCTGCCGGCCCGGAGAGCAGCGGCCCGTACTGCGCCATGCAGGAGAGGAGGAGGAGGATGCCGGATGCGATGACCATGAGGCCGGGGACCTGGATGTGCTCGTCCATCTCTTCAGCGATTACCATCGCGAGTGTGATAAGCGAGATGACGAGAAGGAACGCCCCGGCAACCCAGAGCGAGATCGAGACCGCTGATTTTCCCGCAATGATGCCGGACGTGACATACTCGATCTCTCTAAAAAGCGTGATGAACGAAGTCCCGTAGGAAGTGTCCTGGTACCGGAAGAGTGCCCACTGGACACCGGTTCCGATCCAATCGCCGATGACGTAGATGTTCAGGGGAATGAGAANNTGAGAAAGAGGAGAAAGGTGACAATGGGGAGAATCCTCTGGTCCCGGATACGCATCATTCATCAGACATACACTGGCATCTCTCATCAGGGTTGCGAATTCGCGCTATTCTCGTGAACTTGGCGACATGAATGAAAAAAAGAGCAAAACCCCGTAATTTCCGGAGTTACAATTATAATAACCTTTAAATATCTTCCGGTCTGATTTCGTAACTACAGTGTCTTGTCCATGCTGATTGGGCAATGCGCGAGAATGCATCAAGGTGTTATCAATGAAGATCATCAAGAATGATGAAGCAGTATCACCCGGTAAGACCGTGTCAACAGAGGACGCTGTATCACCGGTCATTGGAGTGATTCTGATGGTCGCAATCACCGTCATCCTGGCGGCAGTCATTGCGGCGTTCGTGTTCGGGCTTGCGGGAACCACTAGCACGTCGAAGAACGTTGGGCTCACAGTTCAGGCTAATGGAACCGATAACGGTTTCAAGGTAACAATCCAGGGTGGAACGGATTTACCGACAATGACGAATATTACTTGGTCAAACGATGGGACCAACTTCCGTATGTTTGAAGGAAACCCAACGACCTACTCAGTCGGTCAGGTTCTTAGCACAAATGCTACTACCGATAACACTAATGTACGACTGTTGATTAGAGGAACATTCACAGACGGTTCACAACAGGTCCTGTTTGACAGGCAGTTCTAATCCCCCCTTTTTTCACGATAATTACCGGCTTCTCTCTCGTCCCTCATCGAAGTTAACCCCTACTCTGTGTCTAATCTCAAGCCACAATATGAGGAAAAAATAATATCCTGTCAATTTGAAGGATTCCCTCATGGCTGACAAGGAAACAAATTATCTAACCTTCTTACTCTTGTTCCTTACAATTACCCTTGTTCTTTATGGGGCATATCCTCTTGTTGAAGAGGGGGCGCATGCGTGGGTGGCGGGTTCAATTCTTTGTGCATTATTCATCACGCTGGGAATCATGTTAAAAACAAAAAATATTGGATGATGAACCCCATCACAACGACGAAATGTGCATCTTCCAATACACAACCCCCATTATCTTCCACATTCGGCACCCTCAGCAAAGACTTAAAAACGTCCCTGCCACATCCTCTTTTGTATGTGACCCCGTCATCAATTCCTTCCCTCTTTCTGACAGGTTGCATATAGGTGAGAACACGAAATCTGACGTAATACGCACCAGACGCGGGGCTATCCATGCCTGCGCACACAAGACCGGACTCAGTGGCCGGCATTTTGCAGAAGAGGGAACGATCACCATCGCCAACGAGGAGGCACAATGTGCAGAATAGCAGGCTCCCCCGGTATGTCCAAACCTTGCAGAGCTGAGACACAGAGGGAGCTTAGTCTATCCTTCCCGGCAGGGGCAAAAAAAGTTCCGTCCACGGCAGCGGGGTGAGCGGGATGTGTGACCGAAATCCGATTTTCCACGCTCACCGCGAGGTCTTCGCTGACAAACGCGGCAGCCAGGGGGTGCCATGATGGCAAAAAAGCGGAAGTGCCCGCACTACACCGCACGGAAGGAAGGGAAGTGGACCACGATGGCCTGCACCCTTCCGGCCGGCACGTCTTGCCCGGACCCGCGTTGCCAGGCGAACCCCGACTACCAGGAGCCGGACCGGGATGATGATGAGTGAGGCGGCAGCAGACCGCCGGCCAGACCGCGCCAGGGCAAAGGGCGCCGAGTACGAAGCACTCGGCTACCTGCTGAACCGTGGCTACCTGGCGATCCGGGCAGGGGTCTCCTCCCCGCTGGTCCACCTGGTCGCCCTGAAGCCGGCGAGAGGCGCACTCCTCATCCGGGTTGTTGCAGCCCGCCGGGCAATCTATGGAGCCTCGCACGTCGCAGCGCTCTGGAAGGAGGACATCGGCCGGCTGCGGTCCCTGCCGGTCCCGGCTGACTGCGAAGTGCACCTGTGGGTCTCCACCGACCGGAAGGGCTGGCACCGTTACCGGGTGCTCCCCGGCGGTATCGCGGAGGCCGAGGTATGAACACTCCCGGTGATGCCACATGGCGGCCGGGGAGATAGGCCGGGCACTCTCCCTCCTCTTTGAGCCCGGACAGGTGATCGAGGTCAGGGCGATTACTGAGGAGGGGATGGCATCGGGGTATTTCGACGACCCCGAGGCCCTGGCTGCAGCGGTTGCACCCCTGGACGCGGCCGGGACCGCCGGGATCTACGTCACCTTAAACGAGGTGAACCCGGCGCTCCTGTCCCGGAGAGCCAACCGGGTCAAGATGCGGCTCTCGAAGAAGGACGCGACCACCGCCGACACCGACATCACCCGCCGGCGCTGGTTCCCGGTCGACATTGACCCGGTCCGGCCTTCGGGCGTATCCTCGACCGACGGGGAGCACCAGGCTGCAATAGTCCGGGCGGCCGAGATCGCTGCGTATCTTGGGGGGGAACGCGGGTGGCCGGCGCCGGTCCTGGCCGACTCCGGGAACGGGGCGCACCTGCTCTACCGGATCGACCTCCCGAACGACGAGGAGAGCCGCGACCTGGTGAAGCGGGCGCTGGAGGCCCTGGACGTGATCTTTTCGGACCGCATCTGTTCGGTCGACACGGCCAATTTCAACGCGGCCCGGATCTGGAAGATGTACGGAACTACCTCGCGGAAGGGCGACCACACCGGGGACCGTCCGCACCGGAAGGGAACGCTCCTGGACGTGCCGGCCGAGGTTGCCCTGGTCGGCCGCGAGCTCCTGGAAGACCTGGCCGCCTCGCTCCCGGTCCCGCCAGCCGCAAAATCTGAAAAAAATTCCTCCGGGCGCGGAAAGGCAATCGACCTGCAAGAGTGGCTTATCGAGCACAGAATTGGCATCGCGGTGGAGAAACCCTACCAGGATGGGACGCTGTTCGTCCTGGACGAGTGCCCCTTCTCCGGCGCACACCGGGACGGCGCCTTTGCGATCCAGTTCGGCAGCGGGGCGATCCATGCCGGCTGCCATCATAATTCCTGCGGGGGCGGCAGTCAGAGATGGCCTGAGCTCCGCGAGAGATACGAACCAAGGGAGAAGCGGGGAGGTCCCGCGAGGACTACCCCAGGGCAGACAAGGACAGACCGGAGAGACCCGGCCCCAGGACCCCGGAGCGGGGCCTCTCCACCGATCACCCTCGGCGAGCTCCCAGGACGCGAGGAAGCCCTCGCAGTCCTGCGCCACGGCGACCCGAAACAGGCGATGCTCCGCACCTTTGCGCTCGACCACGAAGGCGACGAGGTGGTGGCCGAGTGCA
>DUGV01000246.1 GCA_013331225.1 Methanolinea sp. | reverse complement strand
TCGAATTCCACTTCGAGAGGCGCATCTCCATTCGACGGATATGGATTGAACGCTGCGACGGGAGGCGGCGGCGACACCTGTATATAGTCGACCTTTTCGATTGTGTCGCTCTCCCCGGTCCTGCTCACGGTGAGCATGACGGAATAGTTACCAGGGGACTGGTAAACCATTACGGGATTTCTCTCGGATGATATCTGGCCGGGATTGTAGGGAAGAGCGCTGGTCTCGACTGCGCCATCAAGGACATAATAATATCCGCTCTCGAAGCTCCAGAACCATGAACTGGGATTTCCATCTGAAGCGTCGAGGAACTGAACAGAGAGCGGCGCAATCCCACTTGTTTTGTTGGAGGTGAAGTCAGCCTTGAGCGGGGTGATGCCCCCGACAATGATGTACCCCTCTTTCATTTCCGTGCTGCTTCCACCTGCATTGGTGGTTGTGAGGCTCACGTTGTAAGTGCCTTCACCAGCAAAGGTATGTACAGGGTTTTGTTCGGTCGAGCTCTCGCCATCCCCGAAGTCCCATGCAAAGGAGAGAGGTGGGGAGCCGGTTGACTGGTCTATGAAACTGACGGCCAAGGGTGCAAACCCGTCTCTCGGCGTTGCAGTAAATCCTGCAACTGGTGGAGGCGGTGACCAGTTGCCAATGTAATTGACCCTTTCTTCGGTATCAGACAGGCCATTTGCAGAGACGGTGAGGCTCACGTTGTACACTCCTGCTTCCATGTACGTGTGGATGAGTTCGTAGTCACTGCTTGTCGATGTCTCGCCATCCCCAAAATTCCACAGGTAAGAGAGGTTCTCGTAGTAGCCGCCGTACGACCACTGGTTGAAGGTGACAGTGAGGGGGAATGATCCGTCCCGTGGCCATCCCTGGAAATCCGCCTCCGGTGGGTGTGCTGTGACAGAAATATAGTCCGCCTTTGTCTCGGTATCGCTGCCGAACTCGTTTGACACCGTCAGGGAGATGGTATAGTTCCCGGGCTCTGGATACCAGTGCCATGCATATTGATATGTGCTGTTCGACCCGTCCCCGAAATCCCATAGGTAGGAATCGGGACTGCCGGTCGAAAGGTCATTGAACTCGATGTATTGATTTGTATAAATCTCCGTACTAGTGGCATTGAAGTCAGCCTGCGGGGTTTCTCCGGTCGAAATATACTCCTCTTTCTCTATGGAGTCAGAACCATAGCCATTCGAGACCGTAAGGTTCACGGTATAGATTCCGGCAGATTCATAGGTATGCGCCGGGTTCTGGTCGTTTGACGTATTCCCGTCCCCAAAGTCCCAGGACCAGGAGGTCGGCGTACCGGTGGAGAGGTCTGTGAAGTTGACGGCAAGCGGTATCGCTCCGAGTGTTGGTTCGGCGGAGAAATCAGCCACAGGATAATGCTGCAGGACCTGGATGTAGTCCACCTTTGTTGTCGTACTGGTCCCGCCGGATGTACTGGCAGTGAGGGTCACCGTGTAATTACCCGGGTTTTGATAGGTATGTGACGGGCTCTGTAGTGGTGAGATCCCACCATCACCGAATTGCCATTGCCAGGTGGTTGGATTCCCAAGCGACGTATCATGGAACTGGACGGTGAGCGGCTCTCCGCCCGATGTCGGAACAGCCATGAAATCTACAATGGGGACTTCGTTGAATACCCTGATGTAGTTGGTTCTGGTGCTGGTGTTGGTCCCCCCGTCGTTCTGGACGGTCAGCGTAACTGAATATGTCCCCGGCGTTGAGTATACGTACCCGGGGCTTGCGACTGCAGATGTTCCGCCATCACCGAATGTCCATGTCCAGTTGGTGATACCCTCGCCAGAGGACTCATCGGTAAAGAGTACCGGGAGTGGGACAACCCCTGTGGTGATATTGGCTGAGAAAGATGAAACGGGAGGCGCATTAGTGACCGTGATATAATGTTCAGCGTCGGTGGTATTGCTTCCCCCGTCATTTTCGACCGTGAGGCTCACGTTGTAGGAACCGGGTGCGCCATAAATGTGATATGGGTCCGAATCAGTGGAACTGTTCCCATCGCCAAAATCCCACAGGTAACTTGTAATCACACCTGTGGACATGTCGCTGAACTGCACAGGCAGCGGGACATGACCGGTGAGTGGTGTGCCGCTGAACCCGGCAACAGGTGGGGTGTTGGTCACCAGGATATAGCCCTCCTTCAGCAGGCTGTGGCTCCCGGTGCTGTTTGCGACGGTGAGGCTGACCGTGTAATTCCCGGGGCTGGTATACTGGTGAAGCGGATCCTGCAGGTTGGTGGATGTGTTGTCACCAAAGTACCAGAGCCATGAGGTTACAAGGCCAGATGATGTGTCGTTGAACTGTACATTGAGCGGATGCGGACCAGAGAGAGGCGAAGCGGTGAAATTCGCCTGGAGTTGATCGGCGCTCACAGGGGCAAGCCCTGCAGTAATTATGAGCAGGGCAGCCAGAAGCGGGATTTTTACCCTGAAGAGAGGAGAATTCTGCATACGAAACCATCCCGGAGTGTACACTCGGAGGATGTGAGAGTTGAAACTGCCAGGCTTGAAGTCTAGCCTGAAGCTCCTCGTACGCACTGCCTCTGAATGCCACCTTGTATTGTGAGAATATAAACTTGTTACGTATAAATCTTTCTGAAGATCGTATCCATGATATCTCTACATACAAAATTCCAAAGTCGAAGTGGAGCGTGAATGCATGATTTTTCATATTGCCGGCTCATGGGAAATCCATTAAATAGCGGGAGGTGAACCTTCACATTCATGGAAGAGATGGAGTTGCTTGAGAGGGCCAGGCGGGCAAAAAACATGGGGAAGCATGAAGAGGCGATCGCAGCATATTCAAATGCCCTGGAAGCGTCGCCTCAGGACACATCCATCATGGAAGCAATGGGAGACATATATTACGAGATGGGAAGGCACGAGGAGGCATTATCGATCTACCAAAAGGCCCAAAACCTCGAACCACACAACCTCATGGTCCTCTTCAAGAAAGGATATACGCTGCGGAAGATCCACCGGTGTGAGGATGCAATTAAGTGCTTCGATATCGCGCTCTCGGTCAATCCCGGCTTTTTATACGCACTGAATGACAGGGGTTACTGCCTGAATGAACTGGGGAGGTATGAGGAGGCTCTTGCATGTTTTGACCGCTCGCTCGCTTTATCTCCGCGTAATATCCGGGTCATCACGAGCAAGGGAATCGCACTCCGTGAACTTCAAAGGCTGGATGAGTCTCTGGCGTGCTTCAACCGTGCCCTCGATCTGAATGCGGTGAACGCGTTTGTATATTACCAGAAGTCCCTCACGCTCCGGGAGATGGGGAGAGCGCAGGAGGCCGACGAGTGCCTGAAGAGGATTAATTTTCCCTGGCACGGGAAGATATAGTCCCGGTTCCCCTCCCAAAAAAATGGCATGATGGGATCTCCGAAGCGACCGGGCAACCGGGCCGTTTCTTCTCTGGCATGAACCTCCCGGCGAGGCGATCGCTTCCCTTCCGTCCCGTTCCTGCAGGCTTCCCATCGCGTGATTGAATTGAAGCGAATTGGGTGGAATGCGCCCGTTCAGGTGTGCTCCCTGATCAGGCGGAGGATGGCGGCCCCCCCTTCCGGGCCGGCAGTCATTAGGCTCCCGTGCATCACGTCGATCAGGGGAATTCCAAGTCTCGCGGCGATGGGTCGCTCCATCAGTCCGCCGAGCACGAGGTCGACCCGGTGAGCGTTCAAGGCATCTTCAATCTCATCCCACCCAGGAGAGACCAGAACCGTGCACTCATTTCCTGCTGCACCCCTGATCTCATCGGTGAACGGGTTCTCGAAATCGAGGATGATTATCGCGGGCGACAGGCCATGTGAGGAGAGGAAACGGCCAAGGGCGAGAGCCCTGGTAGGGCCGGAGAAGAGTGCTATCCTGATCCTTCGCGACGTATCATGATTGCCTGCGGGATCATCAACGAGAGCAGGGAGGAAGGAGATACCGAGGGCAGAAGCGATGTCCACGAGAAATCTGCGACTCAGTTCGGCGCCGATGGGATACACTGTCCGTATATACGGGGTTTTAAACTTCTCCTGGAGGTAACGGGCAGCCTCGGTGCCTGCAGTCTCGCATACCACGATATTCAGAGATGCAGCGCCAATGCAGCGTATTTCGTCATATGATGCACCAGCAGGGATAACCGCGCCTGTAAAAAGACCGAGCAGCGAGAGGAGCCGGCGAATCTCCTGCAGGTCGGGCCCGGCCCTGAGCATCCCCAGGAGGTTGACCCTCCGCGGGTCCTGCCGTTCAGCAGGTCCGGCAAGTTCAGAGACGATTGCGTGCAGTGTCCTCGCATATCCTCCGGTAAAATCATCAGCAAACCCTCCCGCATCGATGCCGACAACTTTCGAACGGGTGCGGGCGACCCTGCAGGCGTTCTGGACATCCTCCCCGATTATCCCCGATGCACAGCAGGAGAGGACCACCAGTATCTCCGGATTTTTCCGTGCATCAAGATCCTCGATCGCCTCTCTCAATCGCTCTTCTGCGCCGAAGACCACGTCGTGTTCGTCCATGCAGGTACAGTAGACGGGGCAATGGCGGTCACCGCGGAGCCCCAGGATATAGTTGACATGATAGACGCAACCTTTTGGTCCATGCACGAGGATTACGGTATTTTTCAGGGTGGCCGCGGCCTTGATTGCACCGAAGAGGCTGCAGGTGATGCGGGGTATCTCAGTGACGCACCTGGAAGTGGACACAACAGAAGTCTATGGGTCAGGGATCGATGTTATAGCTTATCGGTTGAGGGTGTGAAGGGATGGTTTCATAGACATGAACAATACCAGGAAGCCTCTTTGACGAAATGGCGCTTTTCCCTTGCATGGTTTCCAACCTCTCCCGCACCTTCTTTCCGGGGGCGTAAGGGATTCGGCGTCTTCCCACGCAGGAGAGCATTACAGTCCGGGTAACGGAATGCATGGCAGTTCGGCCGGTCGTTTTCATCGTTCGCACCCATGCAAGGAAGGTCATGTCAGGGACATTTAAGCCTTATTTTTCGGAAAGCAAAAGAAATGGAGAGCAGGGAGGAAGAAAGGGGGACGGATCTCCACATTCACGAAAAAAGAAGAGAATAACCTCCACCCAGCCCCATGCACCTTTCGCAAGCGAACACATGGCGTCATTCCTCGTCCATGCTACCGCTCCGCAGGCCTTCCAGGTCCAGAGTACAGTAGCAAAAACCAAGATCCCTCATCATCCGCGCTATGTCGGCGGCTCTCCGGGCCAGGCTGACAATCTCTTCCTCTGGGACCTCGATGCGGGCAAGACTTCCATGCATGCGCACTCTCACGCGGTAAAAGCCGCGGTCTCCAAGGGACTGCTCTGCCGCCTCGATTCGCTGAAGGTCCCGAACGGCCAGTTCCTGCCCGTACGCAATCCGGGTTGCGAGGCAGGGGGTTGAAGGCTGGTCCCAGAATAAAAACCCCTTTTCTTTTGCAAGAGACCTGATGTCCTGTTTTCCCAGGCCGCAGTCCGCAAGGGGATGAAGGATCCCGGCTTCATCTGCAGCCCTCGTGCCAGGGCGGAACTCCTCCAGGTCAGATGCATTCAGGCCGTCCATTGCCTGCCCTGTTCCGTATTCGCGTACCTTTTCCAGGAGGAGAGCAGATCCCTTTTTTTTACAGATGTAGCAGCGGTTTCTTGGGTTCCGGGAAAACTCCGGGTCATCGAGGATCGGGAATGGTACAACATCACACGGGATCCGGAGAAGTGCGGCCCGGGCTTTTGCTTCCTGGATCGTGCGCCTCGGGACGAGGGGAGAATCGAGGATCACGCATCGTACCGCTCCCGGAATCGTCTCCCCGGCAATGGCTGCCAGGAACGAGCTGTCCAGGCCGCCTGAATATGAGATGACCGCGCTTCCGGCACCCTTGAGGTTTCTTTTGAGTGCCTTGAATGCGTTGTTCCTTCTTCGATCCTCCCTGTCTCTCTCTGCCACTCCCCTCTCCCCGCGAGCATTGATGATGCGGTTACGCACCATTATGTTTCAGGATGACTATATAGTCTCTACAGTGCCCGCCTGTACTGAAATGGCGGACATGTTGTGGGTGAGCGGACTGATGCTTTCGGAGAGGGAGCGCGAACGATACACGCGCCAGTTGCCCCTGATAGGGGAGGATGGGCAGGAGCGCCTCCGCGGTGCATCAGTATGTGTCGCGGGAGCAGGCGGTCTCGGCTCACCTGTCCTGCTCTACCTGGCTGCCGCCGGTGGCGGCCGTATACGACTTGTCGATCCAGACCGGGTGGAGAGAAATAACCTGAACAGGCAGATCCTGCACTCAGAGGCGGACATCGGCAGGTTCAAGGTGGAATCTGCCGCGGAAAAACTTCGTGCGCTTAACCTGACATAGAGGTCGAGGCCCTGCCCGCTGCAGTGGATTCTGGGAATGCATCCCAAATGGCACGCGGCATGGACCTGCTCCTGGACGCACTTGACAACTACGAGGGACGCTATATCCTGAACAGCGCCGCATTCGAACGAAAGATCCCACTTGTTCATGCGGCAGTGAGCGGGTTCCATGGACAGTTGACGACTGTCATCCCCGGAAAGACTGCATGCCTTCAGTGCGCGATGCCCCACCCCCCGGAAGGGGAGGATACTGCGATCATCGGGGTCACCGCTGGCATCGTCGGTCTGCTGCAGGCTCTGGAAGCAATCAAGATCCTGCTCCGTAAAGGAGAGATCGCAGGGAATGTCCTGCTGGTCTGGGATGGCTTATGGTGCAGGCTCGATCAAATACCCCTCTCAAGGGACCCCGATTGTATGGTGTGTGGAACGGGTGATTACAGATGATGAGTGTCAGGGTCAGGGCTTTTGCACGGTTCAGGGAGCTGTTCGGTGACCGCCTCGAGGTGGCGGTATCTTCGCCAGCCATGATAAGGGATGTGGTGATGGCCTTGGGACAGGTGAATGCAGACGGTCTTTTGGAACTTTTGGATGGTGAAGGCAGGGTGAAGAACTCGGTCATCATCCTCGTGAACAGGGAGCGGATCACCGGGAAAGGCAGGGAGGAACACCCTGTTGCGGATGGCGACGAAGTGGCAATATATCCTCCAGTCGCCGGTGGGTGACGGCAGGGTGCATGAAATGATTCGGATAACAAGGGAAGATTTCGACCCGGCACAACTCCTTGACGAGGCTCGAAGCAAAGAACTCGGGGCCCTCGTCAGTTTCCTCGGCGTGGTGAGAGATGACGGGATTGAGGGGATGGATCTTGAAGCCTACGACGAAGTGGCAGAAGAGGACCTGGCCCGGATAAAGGATGAGGCTATTGCCCGGTTTGGCGTTTTGCGTGTGGATATCGTACACAGGGTAGGGATGCTTGCCGTCGGTGACAACATCGTTATGATCGTAGTGGGGGCTCCTCACCGGAAAGCGGCATTCCAGGGATGCGAATTCATCATCGACCGCATCAAGGAATCAGTCCCGATCTGGAAGAAAGAATACACCGCTGATGGTTCGCGATGGGTGCCCGGTGAACACGATTGAACTCTCCGGAAGGTAAGTTAAAAAAGGAGCGCCCTCCTCAATGAAAAAAAGCGTGTTGCCAGAGGACAACTAAAAAAGGCGTCATTTACACCCATCCCTGCCAGGAACTCATCCCCATAAAGATTACATGATTCTTTTTTAGGACGCACGCATACAAAATGAAAAATGCGGAGCCATTTTGATAGTAAAAAGGGGGAATCTATTTTTCCTGCCATCTCCGGAACGTAAAGATGATTCCTGCGGCACAAAGCGCAAGGATGCATGAAGAGACAGGGAGCGGGATCCCCGGTATCTGTGAAGTCAGCGCGACCTGGATCTGGGCGGTCTGCCCGGGGCTTATGTTGAAGGTATTCTTGTAGTCCTGGTATCCGTCCAGCCGTATGACGATTTCGTGGATTCCGGCCGGAATCGAGGGGATGGTCAACGGAGTGATGCCAACGCACCGGTTATCGATGAAGATATTTGCCCCGGAAGGTTCCGAAGTGATCTGCACCACACCGGACCCGGCAGGTGCCTGTACCGGCGTGAGGGTTGCCCGGACACTCGCCGTCTTCCCTGCCTGCACCAGTACCCTGGTGGTGTAGTCCTGGTAGTTCTCAAGTTTGAGCGTCAGGACATGCTCTCCGGGTGCGATTCCCGTGAGATCGAGGGGATTTCCAGCCTGGGTGACTCCCTGGTACACTCCATCGACGAACACGGATGCCCCTGACGGAGTCGATTCGATGTGGATGAACCCTGTCTTCATCCCCGTCTGGACCTGCAGGGATATATCCAGGATGGTCACCTGGTTGGGGCGCACGGTCACGATTCCTGACCAGTCCTGGTACCCGACCATTTTCAGAAGGACAAAATGCGATCCCGCCGCCAGATTTCCGACTGTGGTTGCAGTTGACCCCCGGAAGATGCCGTCGACATATACATCGGCTCCCCCCGGAGTGCTTTTGACCTGGATGGTCCCCACGTCCGAGAGGGGTTTTAATACAGCGTCAATCGTGATGCTGCCCCCTGCGGGAACATCGGTGATCGTGACATATGGTTCGTATCCTGAGAGAAAGGCCTGTACCAGGTGGCTGCCGGCGCGTATGTCCTGGTACGTCCAGGGTGCCTGCTGCCCCTTCCCGCCATCGACAGTGACCAGTGCACCACCCGGTGTGGACGTGATCACCAGGGTGCCGAATGACTGGCTGGGTTCCAGGTCGGCGTATGCCCTGATGGTCTCTCCAGGTTGTGGATTGACCATGTACTGGGTGGTGTGGGGGTAGTACCCGCTTGCGGCAATCGTGATGGTATGCGGGGGGCTGGACGTTCCCATTATGGGGTAGGTGACTGGAGTAACTCCAATGAAGCGGTTGTCAAAGATGACCTGCGCACCAGAGGGATCTGATTCTATCAGGAAATAGCCAGCATCGCCTGCGACCGGTTGGGATCCATTGACAGGAAGAATGCCTGCCATGGCAGATAAAAAAAAGAGAAATATGGCACATGTGTGTTCATTCGCATATATGCACACCTCTCTCTCTTCTTCTACAAAAATTCATGGGCGGCGCCCCAGGGGAAGAGCAGTCCAAAGTCCTGATTAAAAGACCGTCCAACCAGGTGTGGCAGAGAGTTTATAGGACGGGAAGGTTCATGTACGAGTGAACATCCTGCCAGGCTCCACGGCATATGGACAACCGGCCCGTATGAATATGGGTGCCGCGGGTGCAAAAGGACCGCAGTCCCTGCAATGCAGAAGAACAGTGACCGGCCCAGGGTAAAAAGAGGGAATCGATGCTGGAAAGACTGAATACATTCGAGAAATACGTCTATTACGTTCTTATCATCCTCCTTGCGTTCATTATCTTTGTTTCGGTCATTGAGCTTGCCCTCCTCATTGCCGGCGGCCTCGTCATTGACCAGACATACCGGCTGGACAACCACGAAATACTGACGATATTCGGCTTCTTCCTCCTGGTGTTGATCGGGGTGGAACTCCTGGACACCATCAAGGCATACATCAAGAAACAGGAGATCCACGTGGAGATCATCGTCCTCCTGGCAGTCATCGCGGTTGCAAGGAAGATCATCCTCCTGGACCCGTACTCGGATATGCCCCTGTCGGACATGACCCTGTGGGGCCTTGGGTTCATCGTTCTCTGCCTCGCCGCAGCATATTACCTGATCAAAAAAGCAGGAGTTGCGACGTAAGGGGACAGGCCCATCCTTCTCATGCGCCGGCCGCATTCCATGCCGCAAAGAAACCCTGTGCCTCGGCCACAGGCTCTTGTTCAGCTCTCGAATACCTTCAAGAAGGACACCTGCCAGGCTCTCCATTCCACTATATCATCTGGTTTTTTATTTCAACCGCACCATATCTCACCTCAACCATGACATGCATGCAAGATCTCATACCCTGGTCCTGCAGGGGTCGCACTCTCATTGCGCTCCTCACTCTCTGCCTCCTTGGGATGCCTGCCGCAGCCGCAGTGCTGGAGACGACATACATGGGGCGAATCACAGCACTCGATCCGCTTTCTGGAACCATCACCATACGTGCGGAATCACAGTACTCCTGCGACTATTCGGGATCGGTCGCTGTCTGCAGTTTCGCTTCCATCACCCCCATGCAGGTGGTGGGGACTGTATCCGACGAGGGAATTTTCAACACCTTCCGCAATAATGATCCTGTGGTCGCCACAATCCTCGGAGCAAGCGGCGGCGAGTGGGCGGGGTTCGCCCTTGTTGCGCCGGTTCCCGGAACGGACCAGTGGGCAGCGACCGAGGTATTCGGCGACCCGCACACAATCCCTGTAAATCTTGCGGGCAACTACGAGATGGACTATTCCACAACCCCTGACTGCAGCGCATGCACAGGATCGGTCTGCAAGGCTCAATCCGCGCATGTTGTCCTGAAGAGCGAGGGGAACATAGTGCTCGAGAGATCATTGACTGCCGGAAATTCTGCACGATATTCAGGGAGGAACGACGGTTCAAGCGTGAGTATCCTGTATCTTTCCGGTGAGGCAGACTCGGGCCCCTGTTCACCTGCAGGGGCCATGGCCGGAATGCAGCCGATCTCCAATTTTATCATTCACGTCGTCCCGCCCATCGGGCAGGCCGGAACTCCGGGGATTGTCACGCACCCGACTGCTGCGGGAATTGAACCCAAGGTTACCCCGCTGGCTACACCCGCCGCCACGCAGGCACCCTCCGGGTGTGCCCTGGTCGTTACCGCATTCTGCATTGTGGCTGTGGGCTTAAGGCGACGATTCAGCTGACCGCCTGTACACTAAAGTTATCATGAACCCGGTCCCCATAATTTTTCGTCAGCACACTTTTGGGACGGCTTTCAATCGAGCCACATCCTCCCGGGGCCAGTCATGATGCCGGGGCAGTCCCGGGGACGGGAGTATTATCACA
>DUGV01000078.1 GCA_013331225.1 Methanolinea sp. | reverse complement strand
CCCACACAAAACAGCGAGGAGGCTTTTTTGAAGAATCCACCATCACAACCATATTAAGTTCCGCCGGATCACCACTGTACCCGATGGAAAAGACCCGGATTATCGTTGGGCTCTCCGGTGCAAGCGGCATCGTATACGGCATTCGCCTGCTCCAGGCCGCACGCGAGCTGGGGCTGGAGACCGATCTCATCATGACCGACCTTGCCGCGAAGATGATCGAGATCGAGACGGAAACAGACCCGTCAGAGGTCATTGCCCTGGCTACCAGGGTGCATGACAGTTTCGACTTCACCTCGCCTCTCGCGTCAGGTGGGTTCTCGCACCGCGGGATGGTCGTTGTCCCCTGCAGCATGAAGACGGTGGCAGGGATTGCGTGCGGGTTTGCCGACAACCTCCTCCTCCGTGCAGCAGATTGTGCTCTTAAGGAGCGCCGACCCCTGGTCCTTGTCCCCCGGGAGACGCCACTCTCGGGGATTCACCTCCGCAACATGCTCACCCTCTCCGAGGCGGGAGCTGTTATCCTCCCTGCGTCTCCCGGGTTCTACCACAGACCCCGCGATATCGGGGGCCTCGTGGACCATGTGGTAGGGAAGGTGCTTGATGTCCTCTCTGTCGAGCACCATCTGTACCGGAAGTGGAGAGAAGGGGAAGGCGGGAGCCGGGCGTGAGGGAACGGGGGACACACACACGCCTTTTTAGCTCTTCTTTTCAATCCTCTCGAGCAGCAGCCTGATTGCCCTCAGTTCGCCGAGGAGAACAGGCTCACTCTGGGGCGGGGCATGTGGGCGGGATAGTGAACCTGTCGCATCCGAAGAACCCGATACTCTCCTTGATTCCCTGATAAGCGACCTGATAGTCTCCCTCAGCTCCTCCGCTGCCGCGATGCCTTCAAGGGTGATCTCGGACCTTGCCTGTGCGGAGTAGCCGGCGGTCTGAAGCTTGATGCTTGAGAACCCGAAATGCCGCATCAGCGGCCCCTGGTAGATGTCAATGTTGGTGATGCGGTCGTATGGGACGATCCCGGTCTTCCGGAACCACACGCCTCTCTTCCACGTCACCTCGTCGTCCTTCAGCTCAAAAAAGATGGTCTGGTAGTATTTTCCCACCCAGAAGAGATACCAGCCGGCGACAGCGAAGAGCATCACCAGGCATGCAGCGAGGAACGTGGCGGATTCCGAGAAGTATGCACCAACGAGGAGAGGTCCTCCGAAGACCAGCATGATCACGATGAAGAGGACATGAAACATGTTCACCAGGCTCTTCTCGGGCTTGAACGGAGAAAACAGGGGGAAATTGGCCGACTTCATGTGGGTTACACCTCCAGCGGGCGGAAATGGCTGCAGAACTGATCTGTGTAGTGAGATCCCTGCGGGCATAACTATTACGCCGGCGCGGTCGGACAGGTTAGGTACGATGCTCTGCCATCCCGAGACCTTCCACAACAAAGGGCGCTCACCTGGAGACTCCCGTTCCGGGCACGGGCGCCCCTGGAGGGAGAGGTGAAGCAACTGGGGGTGGCGGTGATCGGGGGAGGGCCTGCAGGCCTCTTCTGCGCCATCTGCAGCGCCGCTGCAGGAAAGAAGGTTGCAGTCCTTGAAAAGATGCCCACTTGCGGGAGAAAACTCCTCATCTCCGGGACGGGGCAGTGCAACATTACCCATGATGGGGATGTATCCTCATTTTTCACCCACTATGGGGCGCACGGGAAGTTTGTGAAGCCTGCGCTTCTGCAGTTCTCCAACCGCGATCTCGTTGATTTCTTCCGGAAATCAGGGCTTGATATGGTCACCGAACCCGGGGGCAAGGTCTTTCCTGTAACGAGGAGAGCGGGCGACATTCTCTCTGTCCTGACCGGGGAGTGCACCCGCAGGGGAGTGGACATCCGCTGCAACGAACCGGTCCTTGGCACAGAGCAGTGCGAGGGCGGGTTTACGGTGAGGACAGGAGAGGGAGTGTATTTCACCCGCAACCTCGTCGTCGCGACAGGAGGGGCCACCTATCCGGCCACAGGGTCCACCGGTGACGGGTATGCACTGGCCAGGTCGCTTGGCCACCCCGTTACAGAGATCGGCCCGGCCCTCGCCGCGGTGCGGGTGAAAGATTTTCCATATCCCGAACTGGCCGGGATGTCGTTTGAGAATCTTCCCATCAGTGTCTCGCGGCAGAAGAGACTTGTCTGCCGTCAACGGGGAGACATCCTCTTCACCCATACCGGCCTCTCAGGCCCTGGAATACTGGACATCTCGAGGGATATCCGGCCGGCGGACCTCGTCGAAGTCTCGTTTATCTCCACCCTTGCGCCCGCGGAGGCCAGGAACGCCGTGCATGATGCTCTCCTTGGGGGGAAGGGGATGCACGTTGCGACGGTCTTGAGAGGGCTTAATCTCCCGGAACGGCTGGCAAAGAGGATTCCCGAGCATGCAGGGGTTCCGGCCGGGGCGACTTGCGCTCATCTCGCGAAGGGTGCCAGGAATGCCATCGCGGTGCTGGTGAGCGGGCACCCGTTTGAAGTCGCGGGCCTTGCCGGCTTTGACCAGGCAATGGTGACCCGGGGTGGCGTTGCGCTCGATCTTGTCAATCCGCGGACAATGGAGTCCCGGCTCCACCCGGGCCTCTACTTCGTCGGGGAAGTACTCGACATTGATGGGGATACCGGAGGTTACAACCTCCAGTTTGCCTGCGCATCGGGGGTGCTGGCCGCACGGAGCATTACCAGGACTGCGATGAACCAGCGGACGACCATGCCATGACGACGGCGGGTCTTTCTCCCTGGGGGCTATATCTCCCCCAAAGAACCACTATTCACCAAAAACCCGGATCTGCAAAGGAGATGAACAATGGTTGCTGCCCGGTATGAGAAGAGTGAGAACATCGTGCAGGGGTCGTTGCGCGAGTACGACCGGCTGATGAAGTTCTTCCAGCGCCCGCTCTTTCTCTCGCTTACCATCGGTGTCCCGTTCTGCATATTCAAGCTCCTCTTCGGCATGGTCGCAATCCAGGTGGTGACTTTTCCATATCATGGGGTCCTTGCAGTCTTCGGGTGGGTGGTGGTTCTCTGGGCAGGGACTGACCTGGCCATGAATGCCGCAAAGGCGCTTTTTGACCTGTTCGATCGACAGGCTCCATTCGAGTACTGCACCATTGCCCAGATGGGAGCCTGTTTCCACATGCCTCTTGTCTTCCTCGCCCTTGATACCCTGCTCTCATTTGTCATCATCTGCGTCATGCTCTGGTCAGGGTGGATAACCCTGCTTACTCCCGTCGAGTCGTACTTCTGGTATGCCGCGACCACCATGAACCTAATAAGCCTCTCGCTCGTGATGCTCTACAACGAGGTGCGGAAGGTGCGGTCTGTATCATGAGCCAGGGGATTGGTATCAGTACAGACCCCCTGGGCCCCTGACCAACACATTCGTGATCGATAGGTATGGATGAGCCTTCAGGTTAATCCGGTGTTCCTATGGGACTCAGTGCGGAGTGCGTTGCATCGGGGATGCGCATGTTGATGTTGAACTGAGGAGATGTAGCTCTGGAACCCATTTGGCAGAATCCACCATGCCCCCTACCATTCGTGCGATGACCAGGGTCCTCCTCCCAATCATCCTTGGGATCCTTTACATTGCTGCCTGTGCCCTCTTCCTCCCACAAGAGAGCGCACTTCTCCTGGCAGGGCTCATGCTTGCCTACGTGATCCCACCGGCGGGAAAGGAATCGGTCATCCCCCTTGGCATCGCGCTTGGATTCCCGTGGTGGCTCATTGGCACCTCCATCGCCCTCCTCGATGTGCTTGCGGGCCTCTTCATGGCCTTAAACTTCGAACTTGCCTTCAATGTCCCCCTCCTTGGGGGGTGGATATCCCGGTTCATGGACCACGGCCAGGCGTTCCTGTCCCGCCGGCCGTACTTAAAGAAGTTCTACTTCTCGGGCCTCGTGCTCTTCGTGATGTTTCCCCTCCAGGGATCAGGCGGTATCGGGGGGTCCCTTGCAGGAAGGCTCCTCGGGATGCCGAGGGGAACCGTGCTCCTGGCAATCACCCTCGGGGCATTCCTTGGGTGCTACCTGATCGCGCTCGGATCGGAATTCATCTGGGAGCTTGTCATCACACGACCCGCCCTCGGTATCACGGTTGCGGTCGCAGTCATCGCAACGATTCTCGCAGGGTACCTGGCATACCGCAGGAGGATGCCCAGGGTGAGCGACGAGTAGGATGACCACTCTCATTACCACCCATGCATTGTTCTTCTGTTCCAATTTATGGTGACATGGATGCTCCGGATATGGGCACTCCTCATCCTTGCCGGGTATCTCCTGTATTTAAGTGTCCATATACCCATAATGCGATTATACCCGCGTCCCCTTCGTATTCCCTCGTGAATCACAGAATAAATGGCTCACATGGGGGCGACAACGTCCTGCCAGAGGGAAATGGCCACGATTGAAACGAGAGAGAAAAAAAGTATTCAGGCCGGGGCACTCTCACCCCTGTTCCTGTTTTTCCTGGCCTGGAGCACGAGGATCACCAGTGCCGAGAGGGGCAGGCCTATGATCAGCGGGTCAATCGCACTCCAGGGATAGGGGAGGAGACTCGTGGTCCCACGCAGCGCGCTGGAGAGCCCGAATACGGCTGCGTACCGGGAGTTCACGAAGAGTGCCCAGAAGAACCAGACTGCCGCTCCGACAACGAGGCTCACCTTCGCGGCAAAGGGGTCCGGTTTCTTGCAGTAGACGGCGACGGCGAAGACCGGGAGGAAGGCCGAGGCGCAGAGGCCCATGAACATCGCCGTGGCGATCGCAATGATGCTGCCTGGCATCAGGAAGGCGACGATGACGCTTGCGATGATCATGACGAGTACGCCGGCCTGGTTGGCCTTGAGCGAGAGTGCGCACTCCCTTCCCCTCCCCCACACGTCGCAGATCAGCGCCGTTCCCATCGCATGGAAGAGCGAGGAGAGTGTGGACATCGCTGCAGCGAGGAGGGTGATCATGAAGAGGACCGTAAACCAGTCGGGGGTCGCAAGGTTGATGAAGAGAGGGATGATGGCGTCCACGTTCCCGCCCGCAGCGGCGACCGCGATGGTCCCTTGCGTCTGGTTGAAGTAGACGTTGGTGAGGGCGCCGACCGTGAATGCGACCCCGGTCATCATCAGGATGAAAGGCCCTCCGACGAGAACCGCCCTGTTGAGAGAACGGCCGTCCTTTGCGGNNTGTGATGAGGGTGAACCAGATGGGAGACCCGAGATCGGGCATCACGGTCCATCCGTTCATTCCCTGCTCTGCGAGTTTTACCGGTATCATGTCGGCCATGGCTGTCAGGGCGTTGTGTGCGGCCGTAACCCCTCCCAGAATTGCATAGGTGAAGATGAGGAGAAAGGTCATTCCGATCAGCATGATCGCACCCTGCATGGCATCGGTATACATGACCGCGATCA
>DUGV01000212.1 GCA_013331225.1 Methanolinea sp. | reverse complement strand
CACGGAGACCCGGATGTCCCTGCTGGGCAGTGCCCTTCTGGCGGAATCGGCAACTTCCTGCAGGGAATGCCAGACGGGCGCCTTCACCCCCATATCCTGGTATTCCCGGGTGAAATTTATCTGGTGCTGGATATTCTTTACCGCCTGCTCCTGTTTTTCAATACAATCGAGCAACTGTTCCGTGTCGTCGAGGTAATCCCGGGAGAGCGAGAGGTACCCGATGAGGACCAGCAGCTGGTTAAGGATGTCATGGCGCGTGATGCTGGAGAGGAGGTTCAGTTTCTTGTTTGTCTGAGCCAACACTTCCTCGACTATCTTTCGTTCTGTGATGTCGGTCAGTATCCCCGAGAGGAGGATCTCTCCTCCATCATCTGTTCGGTTCTGTATAACATCCAGGAGCCAGCGTATCTCCCCGTCTTTCCTGATGATCCGGTATTCCCGCTGGACGAAGTATCCCGGGACATGCAGGAGACCGTCATTATCGCGCCTGATGATCTCCTCCAAGTCGTCAGGATGGATGACCTGATCCCAGCGGAGAGTTCCCGCCGTGAATTCTTCTTCGGTGTACCCGGTAATCTCCTGCACCGCTCCGTGGAAGAAGACAGGGACCCAGTTCGTCGTCGCAAGATACGCGATTCCTTTGAATTTTTGCACGAATGACCGGTAGCGGCTCTGGCTCTCATGCAGCGCATGTTCAGCAAGAATTCTCTGGGTAACATCCCTGGTAACCCCGATGAGCACTTCCCGGTTATCCCACACCCCCCTGGTGATTTTCGTCTCCACCTCGATCCTCTCGCCGTCTTTTGTGAGAACCGGCACCGGGCAGGAATCAATTGTGCCGGCAATCATGCCCTGCACAATCCGAAGCGCTTCCTCCCTTCCCTCCGGGACATGCAGAAACAGGACATCTCTCCCGATGAGCTCATCGTCTGTATACCCGAGTCGTGTCCTGACAGCCTTATTGACCCGGATCATCTTCCCGGCCATATCAAGAATGAAGACCATTTCGTCGATGGAATCGAACAGGATAGTTAAATTGTCTGCAGATCTTTTCGCAGCATCTTCCGCGGCCTTTCGTCCCGTGATGTCGCTTATGATGTGGACCGCTCCGGCATACTCCCCTCCGGCGTCCAGGAGGGGATCCACGGTTATCTCATACCATTGGTCCCCGACCTGGAACTCCATTATCTCGCGCTGCAGGCTCGATTTCATCCGTACCATCGGACACCCGGGGATTGGCCGGTCCGTGCCGTGTACGACCTCCCAGCAGTGGTGCCCCAGCAGCTCGCCGGGTGTCCGCCGGAACATCCGTTTCGCTGCAGTGTTAGAGCGGATAATGCGCTGTTCCTGGTCGAGGATCCATATTGCGTCGTTCGTGGCGTCGAATGTCCGCTGCCATTCCCTGGCGATCCGTGCAACCTCTTCTTCTGCCAGTTTCCGCGGGGTGATATCCTGGAATGTCCCCATCAGCAAGAGCGGTGCACCTTCCGGATCCTTCTTCACAATGCTCCCCTGGATGAGGAGCGTCCGCCACGAACCCTTTTTATCGTGTATGCGAAGTTCGAATGATTGAGGGACATCGCTCCTTGGAGTTTTAATCGGATCTGACGCTGGGTCCACAAGGGGCCTGTCGTCGGGATGTGCCCGGTGTTCAATATCCCGGAAATATTCCTCAAGTTCCTGTTCGGTAAGTCCGAACAGGGGTGTCCCGCTCGTGTAGACATGGCGTTCGTCTGTAACAAGATCCCAGGTCCAGATCCCCATCTCAGCGGCCTGCAACGCCATCTCTAAACGCTGTTCACTCTGTCGTAACGCGAGCTCGGCATCCCGCCGCTGGAGATAATCAGCAACTAGTTGACTGTAAAGTGACACAATATGGGAATTCTCAAGCCCGTGTCCTGGTGGAACAACAATAGTGATTGCTCCATATATAGCCCCCTTCCAGCTGATTCCTACGCCGAAAAGTCTTCCAAAGAAAGGTAAGTTTTCAATTTTCTGACAGATCTCCCGGGGGAATGCGCCAAAAGTAAGTGTACTGACACCACCGGACATCTCGATGCATTCACCCGTCCGGAGTGTAGGTATCCAGGACTCTGGGACAGAAAACCGAATTCCATCCAGTGGACAGCCGAGAAGATTCTCGATTTCAGCAAGGTAAGGATCTACCCCTTTGAACGCTTCAAGGATAACCACTTTTTTGTCCTGACTGAAGGAATTGACCAGGATGACCGATCCCTCCGGGACCATGCTCTCTAGTGATGTCACAATGTAGGCGAAAATATCCCCGTCGAGAGGGAAACTGCTTAAATCTTCAATAGTATGGGAAAGGAATTCAATAGCAGTCTGATAGGCGTGTTCCGATTTCGGGAGTGTAATCACGAGTTGAGTCCCCGAAGAACGGTCGTCCTCGACTGTTCCATAGAGCTGGGAGACAAGACTTCTTACTAGCTGAAATTCAAGAGGACATTCGGCATCGATACGAAATGGAACAGGTAGGGGAAGCCCATCATGC
>DUGV01000063.1 GCA_013331225.1 Methanolinea sp. | reverse complement strand
GGAGCACCGCCACTCCCACGGCAATGATCCCAAGCGAGTAGAGGAGGAGCCGGATCGTGAGCGCAGGCTCGAGGAAGAGGAGCGCCCCGAGGAAGAGTGCCACGACCCCCGCAAAGAGCGAGGAGGTCCATGACCGCGTTGTCGCGAACACGCACGCATCTGACATTGGAGAAGGGTGTGCCTGGCGATCTCAAAAACATGCGGTCTTTCGTATCCGGGACAGCGGGATATCCCCCCTTGGAAAGCAGGCCCCATGCCGGGCTGCAGAGGGTGCAGCAGCGGGCCTGGGTCTCGACAACCTAAGCGCCCCTGTCATGCATGAGAGGATATCCTGTATGGGCCCCTGGTCAAAGGTGCGGGCACGACGGGCACCAAAACGCTGGCCTGAAGCAGGGGAACCAGGCAGCGCTCTGGAGCGGGTGAGCCGCAAGACATTCATTCGCACTCATTGCAGCACGACAAACCCTTATCGCCTTTCGCACTCCACCCTACCGTCACAGGAGGGTGCAGCGCGGTGTTTTCCATCCGGTTCTTCCGAATATACGATATCGGCGACGAAATCGACCTTTTGTCCCTGGAACGAGACCTTGCGGCCAGCACGTCCACCTCGCGCTCCCGCTTTAAACGGGTCCGGCCCGAATCCATCACCATCGACGAACCGCCGCTCCTCGTCCGGCTCCAGGGTGCCGCAATCTCCACCCCGCTTGGGACCTGGACGCTCTCGGCAATGGCAAAGGTCTTTGATTTTGGCGCCGTCAGCATCAGCCTCGTCCTCGAGGACCGGGATGCCCCTGTCACGGCGCTCGAGGCTGCAGCGTTGCACTTCGCCGCCCACGAAGAGCTCTCTCCTCACTTCGAGCAGGCGTTCTCGGAGCTGCGGGAGGTTCTCCTGCCCCATCTCGGTGCAAGGCCAATCGACGCGGAGTTCTACGACGATTACACCATTTACCTTGCCGAACGGGAGGACCCTGCCATCGACCAGGCGGCCATCCTCCTTGGGGAGAAAGCCGGGTTCTCCCGGGCAGTCCGGGAAGACACGCTCCGGCATACCTTCAGTTACTACCCGGACGAAAAGGCAGTCCTCTCCTGGAACGGGGCCATTCTCTTCTCGCCGGATCCTCCCCTCGACCTCATCGAGCTGATCGAGTACGCCGCCGTCCAGGTGCTCGAGCTCCGGTTCTACGAGCGGGAACTCTCACGCCAGATGGAAAAGATGTACGACGATATCGAGAACGCCGACCGTCAGTGGTGGATCTCGAGGTCCTTCCACTACCGGGCTCTTATGAAAGTCCTGATGAGCGAGCAGGCCGAGGTCTCGGAAGTGATCGAGGACGTCAACAACTTAATCAAGGTCACTGAGGACGTCTACTATGCGAGGGTATACGCCGCCGCCCTCCAGGTGCTGCGGTCGGGCCAGTGGACCGACAGTGTGAACCGGAAACTCGGCACTATCAGGGAGAACTATCGGATGCTCTCGGACGAGGTCAATATCCAGCATGCCCACTTCCTGGAGTGGATTGTGATACTCCTGATCGCGTTCGAGATTGTGGTATTCCTCCTTCCCGTACCCGGCCATTGACGAAGGCGCGAATGCGTCGTCTGCTTCCGCCTTCACTGCATTTATTAGTATTCGTGCACCCAACGATTCCGCATGGCAGTCCCCGCCCGGTGCATCAACCGGCTGATCTCAGGGATCGTCCTCAAGGACGCGACGGTAGAGAAGGTGAACGCCTATGTCAAAGACACCTGCAGCGAGTGGTACGAGGTCCCGCCGGGCTTTGAGTTCAGGGGCGTCAACCTCCTCCTCCCTGCCCCTATGGCAATGGGGTTCAAGAGAAGGAAGAAGAAAGTCCTGGTCCCGTTTGTCAAGCCCTGTTACGGACCGATGCTCGTAGAGGTGGATGCACAGGACGGGGATTTCGAGGAGATCATCAAGACGCTGGGAGCCGCAAAAGAGTAGCAGACACCCAATTCTCCCCATTGCACTCCTGGAAACAGCCGGAACAACCCCCTTCCGGGGATTCATACCGGCACCTGCGACCGCCCGCTCCCCCTCCCGTGGGATGGTCTGCCCAGACGGTGCGAGGGCATGCACCACCGCCGCGTCGCGCAACCTTGAGGGTGAGGGTGATCGGGTCGTCCCCCGGGTCCAGTAGACAGGACCGCAAAGTCCCTGGTTGCGATTGGATCATCCTCGCCCAACCATAACTGAAGGAAGCGTCCTGCCTGACCAGCTGGCCGTCGGAGACCGTCAACCGGTACGTATGTGCGCACTTCAAGGAATTGACCACTTCAAGGACACGGACCAGAGAGGTCCCGGAGCAGACGAGAGACTCTTCGAATACCGTGGCATCTATGAATTAATTGGGGCCCTCACCCTGATTCGATCTTCTTCAGTATCCAGGCCATGTTCTCGCCGAGGGCCTGCATGGTCCTGACCCCTTCGGTGTCGTTCTTCACGTCGCCGGGGTTCATCCCGAGGCCTATATTCCAGTAGATGGATCCTACTGTGTACATCCCGCTGATGCCGAAGAAGTGGTTGATCGTGTCGAGCGCGTGCATCGCACCGGCGCGGCGCACGGCGATCACCCCGGCACCCGCCTTTCGCGCAAGCATGCCGGGATTGGCGCGCGCCACGTAGCCGGCGCGATCGATNNGAAGAAGTGGTTGATGGTGTCGAACACGTGGATCCCGCCCGCCCTCCGTGCCGCGACCACCGCCGCCCCCACCTTGCGGGAAAAAAGCCCGCCGTTTGCCATCGCCACGAAGCCCGCACGGTCGATCAGGGCCTTTGTCTCGGTGGAGACATCGGCAAAGTAGGTGGGCGATCCGATAAGGATGCCATCGGCCCCCACCATCTTTTTGATGCACTCGTTGATGATGTCGTCGTCAAAGACGCACCGCTGGTCCTGGTTTACAAAGCACTTCCCGCAGGCCGTGCACCCGTGCACCTTCTCGCCCCCGACCTGGACCATTTCTGTCCGGATCCCCTCTTCTTTCAGGACGCCGAGCACCCGGTCTAACAGAAACTCGGTGTTCCCACCCTTCCTCGGGCTCCCGTTGAATGCAACCACACGCATGATCATCCGGTGGAGGCCGGACCATATCAAGGTCACGGGAAACCAGGGTGTCCCCAAAAAACCACATGATTCCCTTGTCGAGACACTTGGCATGCAGAATGAACACACAAATGATGCATCTTGCAACAGGCCCGACGCAAGAAAATGCCGGAGCCATTCTCGTAAGAGCCGCCCATGACCGCCCTGCCGTCGAACATACACGATTGAAAATCACGAAGTGATTTCCATTCGAAATGGCGCTATGCGATTCGCATTGTGAAGACACATATCCGCAATATCCTCCACCGGCAGGTATTAGCACAAACCCAGCCAATAATCACGAGTTTATTCTAAAAAATTGCGGTGGCCGGGCATCCTGTACCCCCGCAACCCGGGTGATCTCCATCCAGAAAAATGATTCCTCCCCATCAAACGAAGGCGATATCGACACTCCTGATCACGCGAAAGAAAAGGATCACCAGCGTGCTGTCACCAGGGGAGTCTCTCTCCTGACCGGGGACCCGAGGGTCGCGATCCGGAAACTTTCGGGCCCCATGATCCTTGCGATGCTGCTCATGTCCCTCTACAACCTCGCAGATGCAGTCTGGGTGGCAGGCCTTGGCCCCGGATCCCTTGCGGCGGTCGGGTTCATGACTCCGCTCTTCATGATCTTCATCGGGCTCGGGAACGGCCTTGGTGCAGGAGTCGCATCGGCGGTTGCAAGGCACATCGGGGCCGGAAACAGGAAAGAGGCAGAGAACGCCGCGGTGCACGGGATCCTCATCGGGATGGCGATTGCGGCAGTCCTGACAGTCCCCCTGGTCGTCTTTGCCGAACCGGTTGCAGCTCTCCTGGGATCGGGCGAGGTCTCCTCAATCGCGGCCGAGTACGGGAGGATTGTCTTTGGCGGGGCCGTCTTCATCCTCTTCAACACCATTGCCTATGCAATCCTCCGGGGCGAAGGAGACACGAAGAGGACGATGTATGCAATGGCCGCATCGTCCATACTCAACGTCATCCTCGATCCCATACTGATCTACGGGGCCGGGTGGGGGATCGCGGGGGCCGCGATCGCGACCGTCATCTCGATGGCGCTTGTCTCGCTCGTGATCCTCTACTGGTTTGTGATAAAGAGAGACACCTACCTCTCCATCTCCCCGCGGATCTTCGTCCCAGAGCGGGAGATGACCGGCGATATCCTGCGGGTGGGCCTCCCGGCAAGCGTCGAATTCCTCCTGATGTCAGTACTCGGGGTGATCATCAACGCCGTCCTCGTCATGGTCGCCTCCACCGATGCGGTGGCCGTATATACCTCGGGATGGCGCCTCGTGATGTTTGCGGTCATCCCTGTGATTGCCATCAGCACGACACTCATATCCGTGATCGGTGCCGCGTACGGGGCCAGGAACTTCGACAACCTGAAGACTGCCCATGCCTATGCCATACGCCTCGGGACCATCATCTCCTGCGTCATGGCCGTCGGCATCTTCATCTTTGCCCCGCAGATCGCGTTCCTCTTTGCATATACCGAGAGCATGGCATACCTTGCCCCGCGGATCGCCCTCTTCATGCAGGCGATCACCATCCTGCTCGTATTCATGCCTGCCGGGATGATGTCCCTCTCAGTCTTCCAGGGGACCGGGCGGGGCGTGATATCGCTTCTCATCAACATTATCCGCATCCTCGCGTTCGTCGCAGTCTTTGTCTACATCCTCGCAATCTACCTGGGATACGGGGAGATCGGCGTCTGGGCAGGGATCATCCTCGGCAACATCATCGGGAGCGGTGTCGCCTACTTCTGGGCCCGGGCATATGTCGTCCGGCTGGTGGCAGTCGTGCAGGAGTGACTTCTCCCTCATGGGAAGTCCCCGGGACCACTTTTTCCCGATTAAAAAATGGCTGCGGTATTTTCATGCTTCATGCTCGACCGTCCAGCGGTCATTGGTGGTTACTATGAAAATGGCTGCGCCATTTTCATAAATGCGTATGCGTGTGTCTCAAAGAGAATCATGTAGTTTTTTTCGTATACCTTACCCGGGGAGATTCGGGCACTCGGTGCACGACAGGGTATCAAAAAGAGAGGGGGTCTGACAACTGAATGGCTCCCTGAAAAAAATTGCCTGCGCGATTCCTTTCCCGTATACGTGCCGAAAGGCTGAAAATCGCGAGTGCGATCTCCAGGGAAAAATGATGATTCCGTCAGTGCTTTGCCCAGAAGTACAGCGATATCGCGATGATCGTTGCGGCAGTGCCAAGACCATACCCGAGGATGTCGGCAGCCCCGGTCCACGTCAGCGCCTCGCCGAGGAAGAGGACTGCAAGTGCGATCACTACCAGGCCGAGAAGCTTGTCTTTCAGGTCATCGAGGTCACAGATCTTGAGCCATCCGGGGAGCGGTGCCTTCGAAATGAAGAGCTCATAGAACCCAAGCGAGATGATGTAGAAGACCGTCGCCACCAGGAAGAGGTCGATAATCTCGATGGAGATCGCCATCACTTCCTTCATGGCCTCGAGTTCCATGGAGGGTTGAGTGACTGCATGGGCAAGACTCGCGAGAGTGACGATAAAACCATAGATAAAAAGCGCGACAGCAAGAATGCCAGTGCCAAGAACCGCGAGAAGGAATACCAGGCGGCTTATCCGGCGGACCAGCATGACCTTCCCTGTTTCAGGGTACCCGCATTCATTTACAACAGTTGTGTTCGATTCAGGAGTATTTCCCTTCTCTTCCACCGTGATCACTTCTATATTCCCTTGAATAAGTACATCTCACCTAGGAAGGTACATAAAGCAAGTGGGCATGCGGGAGAATCATGGCGCTCCGTAATACACGAACCCTACGGCGTTTTCTGCGGGAACTGCCGAGGCGCACCACTCCCGCCGGCGAAAAGCGGCTGAACCCTCCCCCTCCCGCTCATACAAGGACGCAGAACCCTAGACCCCGGAAGAAACGGATGACAGCCTCGTCCCATTCGCTGTCGTCAGTGTGATCGAGGGACTCCCGGAACTCCTCCCACTTCCCGCGGAGACTCTCGTCCTCGAGGCAGAGATACCGCTTCTCCATGACCCTGGCAACCCTTCGCCCCTCTTTGTCAAGGACAAGGACCCGCCAGCACTGGTACTCCCGGCAGACATCGGGCCGCGTCAGGTGCACGGTGCAGAATGCAAGACCCTGGGCCTTATCCACCCTGAGGAACGGGCAGGGGTCCTGCCAGTGTGCGGGGACCCCGGACTCCAGGAAGAGCCGGCGAAGCCGGGGGGCCACCTCTACTTCCCGGGTGTCGCCGGTATACTCGTTTCGGAGAATGTAGCGGAACTCGTCGAGTTGCCGGACGATGGAGAAGACCTGCCCCATCACGCTGCAGCATTCCCCGCATTGCTGG
>DUGV01000296.1 GCA_013331225.1 Methanolinea sp. | reverse complement strand
AGACCACCACCACCCGGATGCTGACAGGGGTTATCCCGCCGGACACAGGATCAGCCACGGTCCTCTCGCATGATATCAGCCGTGAACCTGTGCTGGCAAAACAGGGATTCGGCGTGGTTCCTGAGACCTCGAATGCCTATAATGACCTCTCTGCATGGCAGAACCTGATGCTTGTGGGGGAGCTGTACGGCGTATCCCGGGACAGGGCGGCTTCTCGTGCATCACGTCTCCTTGGCACGCTCGGGCTCCTTCAGAGAAAGGACCAGAAGGTCCAGGCATACTCAAAAGGGATGAAACAGCGTCTCATTCTCGCGATGGCACTTCTCCACGAGCCGCAGCTCCTTTTCCTGGACGAGCCGACGAGCGGCCTGGATGTGCAGAGCACACAGATGATACTCTCGATGCTGCGGGACCTGAACCGGCAGGGAACCACCATCTTCCTCACCACACACAACATGCAGGAGGCGAACAGTCTTTGCGACCGGGTGGGGATCATTCATGCCGGAAGGATGGTCGCGGTCGATGCGCCGGAACGACTCAAATCCGCAATCGAGCGCGTACACCGGATCGAGGTGAGTTTCAACCGTGAAGTGCCCGACGGCGCCCTTGATGCGCTTTACGGGGTGGTCGGTGTGAACCGCACCGGCGACAAATGGCAGATCTCCGCCAATGACCAGGACACCGCTATCAAATCGCTCGTGGAGTTCTGCCGGGATCACAACCTGGCAATCCTGACCCTCAACACACATGCCCCATCGCTTGACGAGGTGTTTCTCCAGTTGACACAGGAGAGGGGGCCATGAACCCGGCAGGGCTCCCCGAGCAGATGAGGAGGGCGTGGGCAGTGGCAAAGAAAGACATCCGCATCTACTACGTAAAGGGCCCCGTGCTGATCTTTGGCGTCTTCATGCCGGTCTTCCTCTTTCTTGCGTTCCTGATGGGGGGAAGGCAGTTCCCGCTCGCGTTACTGGTATCAGGGCTTGTAGGGATGACCCTGTTCTTCACTGCAACTGCCGTTTCCCCTGCCATATTCCCCTGGGAGGGGCAGGCCAGAACCCTTGAACGGCTTGCTTCATGCCCAGTCGCGGTCGAAGCAATCGTGCTTGGTGATATGGCGGCGTCCACGATTTTCGGCATCGCAATCACGCTGGTGACGGTTGCAATTGGCCTCATGCTTGGCCTCACTCTCCTGAATTGCTTCCTTATGTTCGGTGCAATAATCCTTGCGGCCTGCTGCTTCTCGGCGATAGGGATGCTTCTTGCAGTACCGCCCACGAACGTCCCGTCAAATATCATGATGCTCTCTTCTCTCCTCAAGTTCCCGCTTGTCTTCATTTCCGGCATCTTTGTCCCGCTGGAGCAGCTCCCTCCCTGGGGAATGACATTTGCAGTGTGCTCTCCGCTCACCTATCTCACCGATGTCATCCGTTACTCATTTTCAGGCAGTCACTATTTTCCCCTGTTCTTCGACATCGTGATGCTCGGGGTCTTCACATTGCTTTTTTCCGGGAGTGCAATGATCCTTCACAAAAAATTCCTCCCAATGAGGATGTAGCGGATGCGGGCATTTGAGGGGCCGGCAGGGAATCGTTACACCCTTAACCATGGTGTACCCTGTTGGTCTTCCATCCTGCCAGTCGCGGCATTGAAAACCAGTACTGCTCACAGAGGTCCTGGAAAAAGTAAGTAGTGTGTATGTCACGTCCGGGTTCCAAATACCAGGAGGGTCTCACCCTGTCCGTTTACCAGGATGAGCGAATTATCACCTGGCACATATGCGTCCACCTCCTGTATTCGAATGAGGTAGAGGTGTTCCTGGTTCCTCACGGTCTCGTTCCGGCACCATGTATCGGTTGCAAGCGGAGTCTCTATCCGGATCGCGGCGCTGCGGATATATGCCGGCGCAACATAGCAGTTACAGCCTGCAAAACCTGAGACCGTCTCATCAAGGAACCGTGCGGTCACAAGAACCCCCTCAGGAGAATTTACGATAAACCCCTGATCGTCCCGCAAGGCAGTCAGGTACCAGGTCTCCTGGAGGATATGGGCTGAATCTTCTGGGGCGGTCTCCTTCCCGAAGAGGAGCACTGCCCTGCCATTGCCGTCCAGGAGCGACAGGAAGTCTCCATCCACGCGGTATGTACTCGCTTTCCCTAAATCGAGGAGATACATCGACTCCTGGGAATGCACTCCCGAGGGTGTATTGCACACGGCATTTGTCCGTTGCGGGGCATCAATCGAGACCTTGGAGGGAGAGGCCTCGTACCGCGCCCAGTACCGGTTGCATCCGGAGCTTCCATACATAACGCCCTCGCGCTCGAAGCGGGCAGTGACGACACTGCCGGGGACAATGCTCTCCTTTGCGAGCCTCCCGCTGTCGTAGGAGACCAGGACCCAGGTGATTCCCGAGATGGGAAGCGTGCCCTCCTGGATGGGTGTGGGAGTGACCGGAGAGGAGTTCCATCCGGACTCCTCCGGTCCTGTTCCTGGAGGATGGGTGATGCATCCGGACAGGAGGACTGCGAAGACGAGGAGTACGGCAGGAATACCACACTTGCTCAATCTCGTAACGCCCCTGCAGCGCTCCTTTTGATATCGCTGATGCGTCCGGTCCGGCGGTGCGGTTGTCACCGCTCCTGACTCGTCAAACTCTAAAAAAGGAGTACATACTTTCCTGCGTCTCTCCGTGAGAAGACACGGGCGTACCACTCTTCACACCCTCTTCTCCCGCATCTTCAGGATATAGTCGTCAAGTGAGACCCCGGTCTCCCTCAGGAGGTCCCTGTGTTCGGTCTCTCCCGTCTCCACGGCATCTTTCAGTGCGTTTCGTGCAGATTCCGCGTAGTTCTGTGCGAGGCCGAACTGGAGGTCCATCTCGGCCGCCGCAGCATCGGCAGTATTTCCCGCGACTTTCCTTATGGCGGAGAGATATTTCAGGTATTCATTTCTCCCAACCTCGTTCTCCTTCTCCTGGAAAGATTCGATCCTGATCATGGAGGTATGGGAGGTGTCAGCCAAGGCTCTCAATTCAAGTGCAGAAGAGCGCAGCTCGCCTGCCAGGTAGGGGGCGCCCCTGGTCGCGGCGCCAACCGGGAAATGGCGGTTCATACGTTCAAGCGCGGACTCGATGTCTGATTGTGCGGTATCGTAAAGGGAAAGGAACACTGCATCGCCGGTTTGGTGTGCCCCGGTCCCCGCAGCGGTAATGGGAGGAGTGGTGGTGGAGGTGGAGGGGACCATGCATCCTGCAGCGGCTACCATGAAGAGCGCACAGGTGAGAAGGATCATCTGGGGTCCGGAGTGAGATCTCATGAGGTACTCTCTTGCACATGGGCCGTCATAGCAATTTTGATGCTCTCTGAAAGAGACACTCCAAAGGTGCCTATAGACGATCCTGCACTTTCCTCTTTCGCGTGTGGCAATGCAGGAAAGATCTGTATTGCTTCCATTGAACGCCGGACAGGCAGGGCAGGGTGAAAAGACATATGCAGGTGCGCAGGACTGTTGTCTATACCATTCTCATTCTATTGCTCGCCATTGCCGCGGCAATCTTTGCGGGCATGCATTTTATGATGATCCCTGCCATCGCGCATATCGAGTCAAGAGAGGCATCCAACAGTGTGCTCCGGACTGTGGGGATGGTGGAGAACGAGCTTGGTTCTCTTGAAGGGACCGCCATCGACTGGAGCCAGTGGGACGACACCTACTTTTTTGCAACGGATCGGAACGGAGAGTATGTAAAGAACAACCTGATGGATAAGACGTTTACAAGCCTGCAACTCAACCTCATGCTGTATTATGACCTCAACGGGACCCTTTTTTACGGGAAAGGCTATGATTACCTCGAATTCGAGCGTCTCGAAATTCCGCAGGCACTTGCGGTCAACCCTGCAGGGGACATTCTCGACGAGATTCGCAGGAACGAAAGAGTGGAGGATGCCAGTATCAGAGGGATCATCAGTCTTCCTGAAGGGCTGCTCCTCCTCTCAATCAACCCAATATTGAAGAGCGATTCTACGGGGCCGGCGGCAGGCTACCTCTGCATCGGGCGGTACCTTGGTGACGCGGAGGTTGCAAAGATTGCACAACTGACCTCGACTGACCTCTCGGTCATCAGCGCAGCGGATGCGGGGACTGCGTGGGGGGTTATGCATGAGACCCTTTCCACACAGGAGGGGTCTGCTATCGTGAGGATCTCTCCGGAGGGAAATACCATCACTTCGTTCGTCGTGATTGATGATATCCATGGGGTGCCCGCAGCAGTATTCCGGGTCGACAGTCCGAGGACTACCCACCAGATTGCGATGGAGAGCCTGCTCCTCTTCCTGTACCTCGTCGCCGCAATCGGGTGCATCAGCGTCCTTTTCGTCATTTATATCCTGGACCACAGGTTCCTGAAAAGGCTCTCCCTTCTTGAAAAGAAGATGGAGGAGATCGCGGACAGGCAGGATTTTTCAGCCCGCACCCGGCTCTCCGGCGACGATGAACTCTCCAGCCTCTCTGCGAAGATTGACCATACTCTTGATGCACTTGAGGAGCACATCAACGCAGAACGCGCTGCGGTGGAGAGTGCGAGGATTGCGAATGAGAAACTGACGCTGCTCTCGAAGATCACGCGCCATGACATTTTAAACCAAGTTACGGTGATCAGGGGTTTTGCAGACCTGTCCCGTGATGCCCTGGCTTCCGACTCGCCAGCGAACCCATTTATCGACCGGATCAGTTCCGCGTCTGCGGCTATCGAAGAGCAGCTGGCATTCACCCGGGAGTACGAGTTAGGCGGGGACCATGCGAAGCCGGCGTGGTTCAACATCCGTGATCTCGCCACCGGCATTGTAAGGACCATGCCTCTTTGTGAAATCGATGTGGACATCGATACCGGGGATCTCGAGATATATTCCGATCCGCTCCTCGAGAGGGTGATATTCAACCTGGTGGACAATTCACTTGGTCATGGAGAGAAGGTGACCACAATCCGGCTCAGGTTCTATGAGGAGGAAGGTTCAGGCGTCCTTGTCTACGAGGACAACGGTGTGGGAATCCCATATCACCAGAAGGAAATAATCTTCGAGCAGGGGTTCGGGAGGCATCGTGGCCTCGGCTTATTCCTGGCAAAAGGGGTACTCTCGGTGACCGGCATCACATTAAAGGAGACGGGTGTCCCGGGAGAGGGTGCAAGGTTCGAGATGCGGGTCCCGAAGGGACTGTTCAGGCTCAAACAAGGTTGAAAAAATTGTTCACCCTCATCAAAGGTCCTTTTTTTTCGTTCGCCAGACAGGATAAAAAAATTCAGGGGGTGGAGCCAGGCCCCGAGACATACCACTCCGGCAGTACGAAATCGGCCTCCTTCAAATGGTCCGGCCACACTATCACTGGTCGGAGTTCCTTTGTGGTCTCGTTCCAGACCAGCTGCTCCATGTAGAGATCGAACTTTGCCTCGCGGAAGTCGTCAGTGAAGGTGATCACTCCACCCTGCATCGCCTCTATCATCTGTGGCATCGTGAGCGCATCGAGCGCGGCTCTGACTTTTACCTTCTCCCTGGTCCCTGCATTCTCAACCGCCTGAGCCGCGATATAGATCCCCTCGTAGGTGGATGCTCCCATCATCCCCGGGTATGAACCCCATCGCTTCTGGAAGTTCTCCCGGAATGCCGCCATGTCATCTGCAATGTCACCCCGCGGTATTGCATAGGGGCTGAACCGGGTCTCGATGATTGAGTATTCTCCATACTTCCCCAGTCCTTCGTAGTAGTCGGGGTCGTCATTGCATTCCACTGCCAGGAATATGGTGTTGAGGCCCACGTCCCTCCTGGCCTGTGTGACCATCGGAATCTGCTCATTCAGGAACGCGGCAGGATAGACCACGTCAGGCTGGGCTGCCTTTATGGTGGTAAGCACTGTCCGGAAATCTGTCTCGCCCATCTTGAAGGTCTCTTCTGCCACAATCACGATATTGAGTCCGCGCCTCTCTATGGTATCATGCACTGCGTTCTGCACACCCTTGCCGTACGGGCTGTCCTGGACGAGCAGGGCCAGGCGGAGCGGGCGGTTATCAGGGTACTTGAAACGGGCGTTCACTGCATCCCTGATTGCATCGTTTACAAACAAGGTTGTCTGCTCCCCGTAATCGTCGGTTGTCGGGCAGTAATGGAACATGGTCGCAGTATCGATATCGGTTCTCTGCGTGATGGTGGGAGTGGAAGCCCCGGTAATGATGTAGGGAATGCCGTGTTCAGCCACGATTGACTGGTGTGCCGATACCACAGCGCTTGAGAAGCCACCCACCAGGACATCCACCTTGTCCTGGGTGATCATTCTCGAGACTGCTTTCTGGCCACCCTCTCTTGTCGACTCATCGTCGCCCTGAATAAGGGTGATGGGTATCTTTCTGTTGAGGTCTTTTACGAATACCCCTCCTTTTGCATTTATTTCGTCGGCTGCGAGCACGGCAGACTGCCAGATGTCCTTGCCGGTGGTGCTGGCCGGCCCGGTCATTGAGGCTACTACCCCTATTTTCAGTGTCTCCTGGGATACGGGTTGCTGATCCGTGCATGCCGCACACAGCACCAGTATCAGGAGGAGTGCGACAATTGTGCAATACTTCTTCTTCTCGTAAATTCACCCCGATGGATATGCTTATATTGTTACATGCTAACATATATCATGCTATTTGTTAGCAGGGTGCACGAAATGCTCAGGGTCAACGGAGTGACAAAATCTTTCGGCGGTCTTACCGCGGTCAACAGGGTTGATCTCTCCCTCAATAAGGGTGAGATCCTCGGCCTTGTAGGCCCGAATGGGGCAGGAAAGACGACACTGATGAACCTGATATCAGGCATCTACCGTCCCGATTCCGGCGGCATCATCTTCGGAGGGGAGGATATAACCCGTCTCTCACTTGACGCTGTCTGCAAGAAGGGGATCTCAAAGACCTTCCAGCACCCCCGCTCGTTTCCCGGACTGACCACAAGGGAAGCGGTGATGATCAGTGCACTCTATGGGAACGGTCGGCGCCCTTCGGTGAAGGAGGCTCATTCCGAGGCAGAAGAGTGCCTGTGCAGGGTTGGATTCCCGGAGCAGAAGATCGACAGCCCCATCAGCAGTCTCAATACCATCGAGCTTCGGAGGTCGCAGCTTGCGAGGGCGCTTGCATCCCACCCGAAACTTCTTCTCCTGGACGAGCTCACGACAGGGCTTACGCCGAGCGAGGGGAAGGAGGCCATGAGGCTTATCCAGGAGATACGAAGCGACGGCCTGACAATCCTGATCATCGAGCACGTGATGCGGATCATCATGGGAGTCTCTGACCGTATCGTCGTCCTCGATCACGGCGAGAAGATTGCCGAGGGGACACCAGAGGAGATCGCCTGCAACGAGCAGGTCATAGATTCATATCTCGGTGAGCGCTATCATTTCTGACGGGAGTAGGATCTCGTGCTCACCATAGAGAACCTGAATGTATCGTATTCCCACCTCCAGGTGTTGTGGGACGTCTCGTTGAAAGTCTCCAGGGGAGAGATTGTTACGCTCATCGGATCGAACGGTGCAGGAAAGAGTACCCTGGTCTCCACCATTTCCGGTCTCAATTTCTCTCCGACGGGGAGGATTGAACTGAAAGGAGAGAACATACTCGGACTTCCCACCTACGAGATCGTCCGGCGCCGCCTAGCCCTCGTCCCTGAAAAAAGGGAGCTCTTCCCGAGAATGACCGTGAAGGAGAACCTGGAACTCGGCGCATATGTCCGGGAGAATGGATCTGCGCTTGACCATGTCCTTGAGCTCTTTCCTGTACTTAAAGACAGGCAGGCGCAGAATGCCGGGACCCTGAGCGGAGGGGAGCAGCAGATGCTTGCAATCGGGAGGTGTCTGATGGCGGACCCGGAGATGATCGTCCTCGATGAGCCGTCACTTGGCCTCTCCCCGAAACTCGTGCACATGGTGCTTGGAACCGTGCAGCGCCTCAACGACGAAGGCCTGACCATTCTCCTCGTGGAGCAGAACGTGCGCAGGGCGCTTGAGATCTCTCACCGGGCGTACGTCCTCGAAAGCGGAAGGATCACGAGAACCGGACCCGCTGACGATCTTCTCCACGATGACCAGATAAGGGAAGCGTATCTCGGGATGTAAATCCATACCCCGAAGCTCTTTTTCGTGTCATATGCAAGAGGGATGATGCCATCCCCCTAATGAGTCTTGGTGGTCCAGTGCAGGTGTAAATGCGACCCCTTGCCCCAAAAAGCACTTTTTTTTGGTTCCTGGNNAGGACCGGCATTAAGTGAGATTGGTGTGACCCAATCAGGTCTTTTTCTGCCTGATCCTCTTCTGTATTTCCTCCGGGAGCGAGACAAGTCCCCTTGGGAGGAATATGATGATAAGCACGAGGAGAACGCCAATGATGATGAAACGGGCATACGTGAGGCCAACCGCATTGAGGCCGTCCCAGAGCAGTGTCACCACGATTGTGCCGATGACCGGTCCCGCGAGAGTTCCAAGCCCCCCGGTGATTGAATAGATGATGGGCCAGAACGAGAGGTCGATTCCGAATATCTCAGGGGTGATATACCCGAAGTGAAATATTTCGAGGCCACCTGCAATCCCTGTGACGAATGCACTGACGCCGAACGCGAAGAGTTTGAAGGGGACCGGGTTGATCCCGGCGGCCCTTGCCTCGACTTCATTCTCCCGTATCGCAGCAAGGGCAAGCCCTATCCTCGACTGGAGCAGGTACCGGAAGATCAGGATGACCCCGATTGCGATGAAGAGGATCAGGTAATACTCGATCATCAGGTACCCTGGAATAGTGGTTGGCACGAGTTTTGGAACCGGGAACCCGTCCCAGCCCCCTGTGATTGGGGCGAGCTGGCTCACGATGAGCGTCTGGATGATCNNTGAGGATCCCGATGAAGGCCGCGAAGCATCCTCCAAAGAGCAGGGTGACGAGTGGCGGGAGGCCGAACCGGATAGCGACAAGGGATGCAGCGTACCCTCCGAGGCCGAAGAAGGCTGCATGCCCGAGCGACCCCTGGCCAGAGAAGGTGAGGAAGTTCCAGGCAGACGCGTAGATGATGAAGACCAGCATCAGGATGAGGATAGTCAGATAATAGAGGTTCGATCCGATGAAGATGGGGATGAGAAAAGCTATCACCAGGAGGGCCGCGGCGAGCAGGTGGCGGTAGTCCCGTGGATCGAATATTTTCATTCTTCAGCCTCCCCAAAGAGCCCGGTAGGCCGGATGACGAGGACGACAATCAGGAGAATGAAGGATACCGCATCCTTCCAGGAGCCGCCGAGGGTGAACGCGGTGAAGTTCTCCACCATCCCGATTGCAAGGCCACCGATGATTGCGCCCGGGATACTCCCGAGCCCGCCGAGGATGATGATAGCAAAGCCCTTGATGGCCGGGATCGAGCCCATGTAGGGGTTGAAGACCTGCCCGCTCACCGCCCAGAGGGTGCCTGCCGCACCGGCAAGGCCGGCACCAATCCCGAAGGTGAGCATGTCCATCCTCTCCACGTTGACCCCCATCAGCATGGCGCCCTTGCGGTTCTGGCTCGCGGCCCTGATTGCCCGCCCGAGCGGGGTCTTCTGGAGGAAGAGGTAGAGCGAGACAAGGATCAGCGCGGTGACCGTGATAATGATCAGATAATCAAGGGGCAATTGGAGGGGACCCAGGCTGACCAGGATATCTGCAAACGGGCTCTTCATTGACCTCCATTCGTCGGTCCAGATCATCGCCACCAGGTTCTGGAATATGTAAATCAGCCCAAGGCTTATGAATATCTCGTTCAGCTTCCCCGTGCCGAGAATCGGCCGGAAGCACAACCGCTCCACGATGACTCCCACGATGATGAGTATGGGAATGGAACCGATGAGGAGGACATATGGGTTGAACCCGCTGATAACAAAGAGGAAGAACGTGATATACGTTCCAAGCATCAGGAACTCGCCATGGGCAAAATTCACGATCTTCATCACACCGAAGATAAGGTTGAGGCCGGTGGCAAGCAGGATGTAGATGCATCCCGAATAGAGGCCCCAGAAGGCAACCTGGCTGATTATCCCGATGGTCCCGTCCATACAGTAATCCTTCTCCTGTGCCTAAAAAAAGATTTAGGAGGATCCTGGGGTGTACCAGTCAGGCAGGACAAATTCTTTGTCTTTTAGGTTTTCGGGCCAGACGATGTGGGGCCGGGGTTCTCCAGACGCCTGGTCCATTGCAAGCTGAACGACGTAGAGATCGAACTTGCTCTCCCGGTAATCCGGTGAGAAGGAGATGGTGCCACCCTTCATGATCTCCATCATCTGTGGCATGGAAAGTGTTGCGAGTGCATCCCTTACCTTTGCCTTGTCGATGCTCCCGGCATCCTCGATGGCTGCTTTTGTGATATATACTGACTCGTAGGTCGCGGCACCCATCATCCCTGCAAACCCGCCATATTTTTTGTCGAAATTGGCGAGGAACTGCCTTGTGGCCTCTTCAGTCGAGCCCCTTGGCACTGCGTACGGCGAGAACCTGCTCTCCATCACCTGGCCGTCGCCATATGTGCCCACGCCCTTGTAGTAATCGGGGTCGTCATTGTTCTCGATGGCAAGGATCAGTGTGTTGAGACCGACATCTCTCCTTGCCTGCTGGGTCAGGGGCACGAGTTCGTTCAAGAATGTCACGGAGTAGATCATGTCAGGATTCTTTGCCTTCACGGAGGTCAATACTGTCCTGAAGTCCGACTCACCCATCTTGAACGGTTCTTCCGCAACGATCTCGATTGGGAGGTTCCTGGCCTTGATCACGTTCTTCACCGCATCAAGCTGCCCCTTCCCGAACGGGCTGTCCTGGTAGATGACGGCCATCTTCAGTGGCCGGTCCGAGGAGAAACCGAACTTGGTGAGTATGGACGGCCTGACAACTTCATCGACGAACAGTATGCTCGCCTCGCCGGAATCGTCTGTGTTCGGGCGGTGGAAGAACATGTAGCTGGTATCGATATCATCGCGGTGCGAGACGGATGTGCTCGAACCTCCCGATATGATATATGGCACCTTGTACTCTGCGACAATAGACTGGTGGGCAGAGACCACGGCACTCGAATAGCCCCCAACGAGGACATCCACGTTATCCTGGGTTATCAGCTTGGAGACCGCTTTCTGGCCGCCCTCGCGGGTGGATTCGTCATCTCCCTGTACAAGGCGTATCGGAACCGATTTCCCGAGTTCCTTCACGTATATGCCGCCCTTCGCGTTGATCTCATCCGCGGCCAGTTCTGCGGACTGCCAGATATCTTTGCCGGTCGTGCTGGCCGCACCGGTCATGGAAGCGACCACCCCTATCTTGACCTCCCCGCCCTGACTGGCGGGCTGCTGCTCTGTGCAGCCGGAACTCAACAACAGGAACGTCAGGCAGATAGCCAGAAATACACAGAAAATACTCTCGCGCTTCATGTGGACTCACCATGCTATGATATAGCATGACATACAAAAACTGGGGCGGGGTAGTTAATAGGATTTCCGATGTTGTTGTGAGAATCCAGGGGAGTGTGATGGTGCAGAATTCCTGCTGTCTGCATGAACCTGTCGCAATGGCTGCACGAATCCTGGCGGGCGGGATATGGTCAGGAGGGACACGGATGAGTGTAGCCCTCGAAAGAGAGGCAATGGTCGTTTCAGGATAGACAAAGCCATGTGAACGCGAATTCAGCGGGAAAATATGCAGGTCAGGGAGAAAAGAGAGGATGAACCTGCCCTTTATAGGGACTCGGAGCTCTCCTGTCCAACCGTCGAGGATGACGATGCAGACTCCCTGCCATGGAACTCCTCGAGCCGCCCGAGTGCCGCCCGGTAGGCTTCCTCGAGGAAGGATAAGTCCTCCTCCTTCATTCCTGCAGGGAGGTTCCGGATGACCTGCAGCCCCATTGTCCGATAGCGTTCCAGGCTGAACCTGGCAGTCTCGATCGAAGACCTGGTTCGTATGTGTGTCTCGATGATCTTGGGGAAGAACTCTTCGACGATTATCCGCACTTTTGGATTCATTCTCTCTCTCCCTCTCTTCCACTCACCTCTTTCTTGTCCCCTTATCAAGGTCTCTTTCAGGGAAGGGGTGCGGGTGCGTGTTACATACCAAGGGAGCAAGGCACATCCGCCTTTGTCCTTGTCTGGAGGATGGAAAAAGTCCGGCTCACTGATGCCGTCCTCCTTGCCGCCTCCTGCATGGAGAGGATGAGCACTTTAACGGCATCCTCGAGCGTGCCTCCGCCTGGTTTCCAGTGCTCCCTTATACACTGGTGAGCGATACCCTTCGTGGCCTCGTTTCCAAGGACCAGGAAATGGCTTCCCTCCCCCCGGGAAAGGAGGCTCCAGGACTCCCCGGACTTCTCGAAGATAGCGTACCTGCCGCAGGAGACGCAGATGCGCCTCTTCCTGATCACGGGGCCGTCCGTCTCGGTCACCTCGCCGATGAGGATCCCGTCCTGCTCCCATACCTTGCACTTGTCGTCTCTGATTGTGATGGACACGTCAAGCTCAGCCGCCCGGGCATGGAGCTGTTCTTCGGTGCAAAGCCTGTTGGAATAGAGTTCTGATTCCAGGAGCGCGATGCAGGACGCCTCCCCCCTGAAAAGGATCTCCCTCTGGTCCCCTGCAATCACCGCGCTGTATGTCCCCGAAAATGCCATGACAAGGCACATCGCTGTTCACCTGTTGGAGGATGGGACATGTCGATCAGTCAGGTCTCCCCTGGATTGAATGCTTCGGCTGCATGGTTTCCGGATGACGAGAGGCTGATGTTTTTTTTTCTTGCCATAGCAGCCCCGGGAATTGTATCCCACGCACGCCGGGTGATTGTGACCTGAACCCCTTCCCTCATTTCCTCAATCTCCTCCGGTAGATGAGGTATGCGATTGCCAGGAACGCCAGCACTGAAAAGAGCACTGCAATCCCCATCTGCAGGTTCATGAAGATGAGGTCTTTTATTGCCTGGGAGCCAAGCGCGATCACGGTGCATCCAATGATCGCCCCAACGGAGATGGCAAGGAGTGTAGAGCCCGGTGAGAGCCCTATCATCCTTCCCACAAGGGTTCCCCCGATTCCTCCGCTCCCCTGCAGGGGGAACATGACGAAGAGGATGACTCCGGTGAAGTAGAAACGCCCGAGCCATGGCCTCTTGTTCACGAATTCACCGCCTCTCTCCATGAAATGCTGTATCCATCTCCCCAGCACGGGGATCTTCAAAGCAAGGTCACAGTTCAGGGCCATGAATATCCCCGCGAGCACATCCATAAGGGCAATCGAGCATGCCATGAGCCACCATGGGAACCCTAGTGCAATGCCAAGGGGAATGACGCTCTCTTTTCCTGCGGGGGGGATCACGTATGCAAGCATGAGGCCGCCCAGGAGAAGCGCGGTTTCATACGGGAGGGAGAGGAGACAGATCGCGAAATAACAGCCCCCAAGGATGAACGGGAGGACAAGACGAAGGATCCGTTCAGGGAGGGAGACCTTCACAGAGGGGCAGATATCCAGGTAAGGGATGCGGGCGGGGAGTGGCATTGGGCATGAACGACACAGGGACCCTTGGATGACCGGGTCCTTCTTCACACATTTTGGCATGGGGACACATTATGGTTCTTCCGCCACAGTCGCGTGGCAGCAGCTTATTTTTAATTGGGGATACATATCCCCGGGATCGATGTACATCGTAGGCCACAGGGGCGCCCGGTCACCGGGCCCGGAAAATACCTGCAAGGCGGTCCGTTATGCAATGAGGTGCGCGGAGTACGTGGAGGTGGACATCCGGCTCTCCCGCGACAGGGTCCCGGTGATCATGCATGACCCGACTATCGACCGTACCACGAACGGGAGTGGCCGTGTTGCGGATATGACATATGGAGAACTGAGCGCTCTTGACGCCGGAGAAGGGGAGCATGTCCCCTCGCTCATGGAAGTCTGTTCACTTGTCAGGGGGATTTGTGGGCTTTTCGTGGAGATCAAGGAGCCGGGAAGCGAGCTGGAGGTATGCAAAATCCTGGACAAGGAGGCACCTTCTCCTCTCCTGGTGGTCTCATTCCACCGTGCATCTCTCGAGATGGTCTCCGAGATGCTCCCAGGGACCGCGACCGGCTTCATTTATTCACGCCCCGTTCCCGACGCCCCGACAATGGCATCCAGAAAGAATATCCGGGTAATCCTTCCGAGGTCTGACCTCCTCACCCCGGAACTTGTTGCTGATGCACAGAGCAGGGATATCGAGGTGGTCCCCTGGACTCTTGATGACCTGGAACTGTGGGAGAAGGCGAAAAAGATGGGTGTGGACGGGTTCGTATCGGACAATCCATGCAGTGCAAGGCAGTGGCTGGAAGGGGCCGGGTGAGGAGGACCCACACATCCATTTTTCCTCTGAACTGACAGGGTGGGCTGAATCGGGATCCGCGATATACTGCAAATGATCCCCGGACAATTGTCCAAACCCATGCTGATTATCCCCATCCTTGAATCCCGGACGGATAGCGGTGGACTCTGCGATTGCAGTATCAAGTGGTGCCGGGCTCGTATTATGAGTCGCGAGGGGATGCAAGGTCCCGGCCGAAAAGACAACCAGCGCATCGGCGTTCTTGGGTAATCTTTTTCCTCTCTTCGGCCACATCTGCCTATAACGCCATGGATACCAGCATTCTCCTCCTTGGGGGAGTCCTTGCGGTCACTGTCATCCTCTTTGTGAGCGACCGGGTCCGGATCGACCTGGTTGCCATCCTGGCAAGCCTTTCGCTGGCCTGGCTCGGCCTCATATCCCCAATAGAGGCGTTCTCTGGATTCGCGTCGAATGCGGTCATCGCGATGGCGGCAGTGATGATACTCGGGTTCGGGATAGAGCGGACGGGTGTTACGTCCCGTATTGCCAATGCAATCATCAGGTACGCCGGGACAAGCGAGCAGCGGGTCGTTGCCACCACTTCGATGACAGTCGGGTGTCTCTCTTCGGTCCTGCAGAACATAGGATCCGCCGCACTCTTCCTGCCTGCATTGAGGCGCATCGGAAAACAGACCCGGATTCCCGTCTCCCGTTTGATGATGCCGATGGGGTTTGCCGCGATACTCGGGGGGAGCATCACGATGATTGGG
>DUGV01000178.1 GCA_013331225.1 Methanolinea sp. | reverse complement strand
CCTTTTTGAAACGCAGAAGAACCGATCATAGCGAGGGATGGATTTGAACCATCTGTCTACGGGTTATGAGCCCGTCGGGATATCCTGACTACCCCACCTCGCTTCCGCGGATTCGCGCAACATAGTTGACAATCTGCGGTGATATAGTTTGCCCCTCGAGACTTGTTCCGGCAGGTCATGGCGGGGGAGTGATTATCTGTTCTCGCTCCCAACACGAAAATAACCATGGAAGACGAGGAATTGCAGCGTATACGTGAGAAGAAGCGGAAAGAGCTCGAAGAGAGGCTTCACGCTCCGCACGAGATGCAGCCCTCCGCAAAGGTCCTCCTCGTGGAGGAGGCGAATTTTCGATCGCTCCTCTCCCAGCACCCGCGGTTCGTAGTGGACTTCTGGGCGGAGTGGTGCGGTCCATGCAGGATGGTCGGGCCGGTGATAGACGCGCTCTGCCAGGAGATGGCGGGAAAGGTCATATTCGGGAAGTGCAACACAGACCATAACCCCCTGATCGCGGCCCAGTTCGGCATCTCTGCCATTCCGACAGTCCTTCTCTTCAACGGAGGGCAGCTTGCGGATCGGATTATTGGGGCGTATCCTAAAGAAGCGATAAAAACCCGGATCTGCAGGGCCTATGGCCTCCCCCCGTGAGGGGGCGCACCGTCCGGTAAATGAGGGAGGGCGCCTGCCCTGCCCCAAATGATCTTTTTTGAGGCTCTTTGCTATCTGGTGGGGGTAGGATTGGTGAACCGGACACATATTGTGGGGGCTGTCCGCCCCCACACCCCCATATGCGATGCATGCCGCCGCCTCCGAAGGGGCGCCCCCGCGGCGGTTGAAGTGACTGAATTGATATGCAGATAACAACCTCGATTCAGTCTCCCCACACAAAACAGCGAGGAGGCAAAAAAATTGGAGCGTTTATATCTCTATCTCCGGCTTACAGTATTCCTCCTTGTAGAACCAGTTCCGGTAGACAATGGGAGTGATCAGCGTGGTGATAAGGCTCATCAGGATGATGATCACGAACACCTCCTGCCCGATGTATTCCTGTTCGAGCCCGATAAGTGCCACGATCATGGCCACCTCCCCGCGGGGAGCCATGCCAAAACCGATGATGAGGGAGTCCTTGGTGCACATCCCCGCAGCCCGGGCGGGCAGGGCGCAGCCCACGACCTTTGTGACGATGGCAACTACTGTCAGGACCACGAGGAACGGGACTATCTCGGGGGTGATGGCCTTGATGTCCGCGACCACCCCGAGCGAGACGAAGAATATGGCGGCAAAGATGATCTTCAGGAACTCCGCCCCCTCTTTTACGTCCAGGCTCTTGCGGAGTGAGAGCCGCTCGAACGAGATACCCGCGATAAATGCCCCCACGATTGCCGAGAGCCCCACAAGCTCTGCGATCATCGCATAGAGGAAGGCAAACATCATCGCGAAGATGAAGATGAACTCCGGGTACTTTGCCACGAATGACGTCTGGTCAAGCCTTACCAGGAACCTGCTGACAATGAAGATACCGACGGCTCCCGCGACCACGAGGAATATCGCGACTTTCAGGAGAATGAAGAAGATGACCGCCGGGGAGAAGGCCCCCGCCACCACGTCGCCGGTGATGGCGAGCGCGACCAGGCTGAGCACATCGTCGATCACCGCGGCCCCGATGATTGCCCTGGCCGGGCCGGTCTGGAGCTTGTCGAGCTCCTGGAGAACATTTGCAGTAATGGCGATGCTTGTCGCGGTGAGCGCGGTTCCGATGAAAAGCCCGCTCGCGAAGTCCATCCCGGCCCAGATGGCTGTGGCATAGCCCCCGACCCAGGGGATTATCACCCCTACGAGTGCTATCAGGGCATACGAAGGCTTGAGAATGTCCCGGAGCTTGAACTCGAAACCGATGACAAAAAGCAGGACCACCGCACCGAGGTGGGCCAGGCCCCGGACAAATTCGTTATAGCTCACCAGCCCGAGCACGCTCGGCCCTATCAGGAGCCCGACAAGGATGATGCCCACCACCGCGGACTGGTTGATCCGGGATGCCAGCAGGTATCCCCCGAGTGCGGCGAAGAGGAGGAGGCTCACCTGGAACTCCGGGGTGGCGATGATGCCTTCCATGCCGATCCATTGGGAGTTACGTTCAGAAAACTCTTCTGTGATCACGGGGGCGGCTGGAATATAGTCCCCGGATGTGAGCGTGGGGGTGCCGGCAGGGTCCCGCGTGGCTTTTACTTAGGGGCTAAAAAAAGAGAGCGAGGGACTCCTCTATCTTCTCAATGGTCCCGGTCAGGACTGCGACATCGCCCGCCCTCATGGCACAGGTGCCATCGGGGTGCGGGATGAGGGCCCCGTTTCGCCTTATCGCGAGCACCGTGACACCGTACCGTTTCTTCAGGAGCAACTCTCCGAGGGTCTTTCCTGCGATTGGGGACCCGTCCTCAACCGTTACCTCCCTCACCTCCATGCCAGGGATATCAAGTGCTGCCACAACAGGCGGGGCGGAGGTGCTGCGAAGGGCCTGGTAGTTGTCCGCACGGATATCCCGGACCAGGTGTTCGACAGAGTCCCCTGTAACCCCGTACGCCCTCAGCACCCGCATGAAGATCTCGATCGAAGTCTCAAACTCTTCAGGAATGACCTCGTCGGCGCCTATCTCCCGGAGGACTGGGACCTCGACAAGGTAGCGGGTACGGGTGATCAGGAATATGCCGGGGTTCTTCTGTCGGCACAGCCCGACTATGCGTCGTGTTGCGACCGGATCGTTGATAGCCACCACCGCAATGCGGGCCGTGTCTATCCCGGCATGGTCGAGCACCCCCTCGGTCGTCGCATCGCCGTAGATGATTGGTTCCCCCTCCAGTGTTGCATGCCGGACTGAGTCGGGGTTCATATCGACGATAGCATATTCAATCCCGCCCATCTTCGCCGCCCGTGCGAGGTTCTTGCCGTTCACGCCGTAGCCGATAATTACGAGATGCCCGGATCGGGCCACCCGTTCCTCCCGCGCGATCCACTGGCAGCGAGCGGGAAAGAGCCTCATGAAAAGGGAGTGCGAGCAGACATAGCCTGCAAGGGTGGGGCCGCTCGCGATGAGGAAGGGGGTGAGGGCCATGGTGCCGAGCGCAACGATCAAAAAGACCTGGTATACCTCGTGGGAGAGGATGCCGAAGTCGAGTGCGCTCTTGGTGATGATAAAGGAGAACTCCCCGACCTGGGCAAGGGCGATCCCTGCAAGGATAATTGTCCTCATCTGGTACCCGAGGACGACCGGTGCCGCGGCTGCGGTCAGAAACTTGAGGAGGAGGACAATCGCGAGGAAGACGAGCACGAGGACGACGTGGTCGAAGAAGAACCCTACGTCGAGCAGCATCCCGATCGAGACAAAGAAGAAGGCGGTGAAGATGTCCCGGAACGGCACGATCCGTCCTATGGCCTGGTGACTGAACTCAGACTCAGAGATGAGGAGCCCTGCGAGCAGGGCGCCCATCGCGAGCGAGAGCCCGGCAAAGGAGGCGAGCCACGCGACGCCGAAACAGACCGATACCACGAAAAGCAGGAAGAGCTCGCTGCTCCTGGTCCGTGCAATCTGGAAGAGGAGCCAGGGCATGACCCACTTGGCGGCGGCGACCAGAATGATCACAAGGAGGAGGTCCTTCAGCAGCATGAGGTAAATTGGTTCAGAGAGCCCGTTTCCTGTATCCGCGAGGAAGGGCACAGCCATCATCATCGGGATGGCGACAAGGTCCTGGAAGATCAGGATGCCGAGCGTGAGCTTGCCGTGCGGGCTGTCAAGTTCACCACGGTCGTGAAGCACCTTGAGCACGACTGCGGTGCTCGAGAGGGAGACAACAAACCCGAGGAGGACCGCCTCATTCCAGGGCCGCCCGGCGAGAAACACGACCGCGATAGTGGCAGCCGAAGCAAGTGCGACCTGTATTGCCCCTCCCTTCAGGACAAGGCCCTTGATCTCCCAGAGCTGGCGGAACGAGAACTCAAGGCCGATTGAAAAGAGGAGGAGGATGATGCCGATCTCGGCGAGTACGTCGACCTGGGCCGGGCTGTGGATCAGGGAGAGGACCGAGGGGCCGGCTATGGCGCCCGCGACGATGTACCCGATCATCGGAGGAATGCGGATCCGGCTGAAGAGGAGGCCTACCAGGAGGGAGAGGCCGAATATGACCAGGATATCATATAATATCGCAAGTTCCATGAACCGATCTCACTATAGTGATGTCATCAGGGGAGAGGGTCGTCCCATGAATGCATCCTCGTTGATATATAAGGATAAAGGAAGGATCCCACAAAAAGCATGCACTTGGCTCCAGTGTACCGTGAAGGATCACCGCACTCTTCATTCTCGATGAGATACTGTGTTCATTTCCCCACCCAAAAAAACTACATGATTTTCTTCGAGACACACGCATACGCATTCGTAAAAATGGCGCAGCCATTTTCCCAGTAAAACTATATAGGGGATCATCCTCCTCGCGAATGGCTGTTCCCGTGGACATTTCACCGGAAAAGTGCTTTATATTCGCCGGACCATATCCCTGATGCGAAGAGAGATTCCGTTTATACTATTGAGCAGGAGAGAAAGAGACGATGGTTCGTGTGAAGGACATCCCTATGCCCACCAGGTGGGCAATCGCCACCCAGGCGCTCACCCACCTGGTGATGGCCGCGGATCCGCAGCAGTGCAGGGATAATCCCGCATATCTGATGGATGAACTGGGAGAGGAGATACGGGGGATTGCAGGCCGCTACCAGATGCCGAGGGAGGATGCAGGGGGGCTCGTGCAGACGCTCGGGGCAATCTCGGTGATCCTCTTTGGTCCCACATTCGAAACCCCGTACATCGAGGGGTTCCACGAGGAGTCGGTGATACGGCTCTCAGAGTGTGCGATGTTTCGTCCCGAACGGGAGAAGAAGAGGGACCCGTCACACGTGAACCAGGTGTGCACCGCGTACGTGATGAG
>DUGV01000119.1 GCA_013331225.1 Methanolinea sp. | reverse complement strand
CAGGCGAAAGGCCCCGCATGGGATTTGCCGCCGCACCTTTATGCGTATATTTACAGTGGAGAGGGTACAAAGTATGTGATACGATACCATGGAGCTTGACGAGATCACGATAAGCAGGGCCATTCTCTCCTCACAGATGGAGAAGCTGCTGGAATTCATGGAGATGGACGTTGCAGTCGTGGGAGGAGGCCCTTCAGGCCTCACTGCCGCCGCCCTCATCGGGGAACAGGGCTTTCGGGTCGGCCTGATAGAGAAGAAACTTTCCGTGGGCGGCGGGATGTGGGGGGGAGGCATGATGTTTCCCCGCATCGTGGTCCAGGAAGAGGCAAAGCGGCTCCTGGACCAATTTGACATCGCCCATACCTCCTACACCGAGGGATATTATGTGGCCAGCTCGGTGGAGGCAGTTTCGAAACTGACCGCTTCTGCATGCGATGCGGGGGTGGAGTTCTTCAACCTCTTTTCGGTCGAGGACGTGATGATCAGGGGCGACACCCGCCTCTCGGGGCTGGTCGTGAACTGGACACCGGTTGAGATGGCCGGTCTCCACGTGGACCCCCTCACCATGGGATGCAGGGTGGCCGTGGATGCCACGGGTCACGACGCGGTCCTTGCCAGGCTCGTGGAGCGGAAAGGGGGTGACGTGAAGGTCAGGGGAGAAGGGTTCATGTGGGCCGATTGCGCAGAGTCTGAGATCGTTTCCCACACGACAGAGGTCTTCCCCGGCCTGGTGGTGTGCGGAATGGCAGCAAATGCTGTTGCAGGGGAGCACCGGATGGGGCCGGTCTTCGGGGGCATGCTCCTCTCGGGCGAGCGGGCCGCGGCCCTCGCCACCTCGTCCCTCCGCCAGGAGAATTCCGCAGCATAACCTTTTTTCCCGTTTCCGGCAACCCTACTGTATGAGCACGATCGATCCGGACACCCTCCCGGACGTGGCCTGCGGCCTTCTCTTTCACCTGCTCAACCGGGAACTGCAGGACCAGGGCATATTCCTCTTCTCCCTGGTAGAGGAACGGATCGACTTTCGTGACCGTTTCCTGGGCCTTTTCGGGCGCTTTTGCGGCGATTACCCGGAACTTGGCGAGGCGCTCCTACATAAATACGGGAGCGTGGATGCGGTCTACGAACTCATCTGTCAGGGAGAGGGGGTAATGCCCGGGAAGACCACCACCATGCACTGGATCGTCCAGGACGCCCCCGATGTACATCCCGATGCCATCGAGGACGAGCTTGCCGGGAAATGGCTTATCTTCCTCCCCCCTGAGGAGGTGGACCCTGCCTGGACAATAGTCCGGGACGCCACCTGCCGAAACGAGCTCGGGATATCCGCGAAAGTGAGCACCGCCCGGCCGAACCCTGACTCAAGGGACAACCGGAAGGTTATCTACGTCTACACTGCTGACTGGCAGGACGAGGCTGACGTGATGCGGGTCCGGGAGAGACTCCGCGAGCTCGGGTTTGTGGACCGCCTGGGGTACAAGAGGAACATAGAAACCTACAAGGGGGAATACAGCGAAAAGGGCAAAAAAGTGACGTTCTATTCAGCCTGAAGAGCCAGGCCTTTATTATGCCTTCCTTTCCTTGTTCTTGGGCCGGAGGTTCTGGTAGCCGCACTTGCGGCACCTGGTTGCGCGCATGGCGTTTCTGGCGTTGCATCGCATGCATATCTTCACATTGAGCAGTTTTGCTTCAGCTTCCGGAAATCGTGCCATTTCAGAACACCACTATTTGGTCTTTAAATAAAGGGGCTGCAGGCACAAAAAGATTGTGTGTCACCCGGGAAGGTGGGACCTTTCCCGCTCCCTTCCTTCAAGCCAATCCCTGAGATTCGCAAGTGCCCGCGCCCGGTGCGAGACTCGGCTCTTTTCCTCCAGGGAGATCTCGGCGAGCGTCCTTCCCTCCCACTCGAAGACAGGGTCGTACCCAAAGCCCTCTTCGCCCCTGGGGGATACGATCCTGCCGTGTATCCTGCCCCGGAAGACCGAGATCCCCTGCTCGTCTGCAAACGCAACGGCGGTCTCAAAATACGCGCTCCTGTCCGTTTCATCCTCCATGAGGCGGATTATCCCCCGGTTCCCGATGGTTTTCTGGACATATGCGGCGTATGGGCCCGGGAATCCGCCAAGGGCAGGGATGCAGAAGGAAGTATCGTCCGTCATCAGGGGTCTCTGCAGGATGCCATATGCATACTCCGCTTTCTTCGCCGAGATTACTCCCACATCGTCGTCCCTGGTTTCAGGGCATTCGAGGGGGATATGCTCGACCTCTGCCACACCCGCAAAGAACTGCGCGATCTCGCGGGCCTTGTGGTGGTTCCCGGTCACCACCGCGAACTTCACAGGTATCGCCCTCTCTGTGAGATCTCCTGTTCGCGCGCCAGCACTTCGTTTGCACCGGCGAATGCGGAGCGGTATCCTTCGCAGAATGCCTGCCTCAGTTCGGGGTAGGTGTCAGTCGTGCTCTCCAGAGTCTGGAAGAGGACATGGATGTCAACACCGCGTGCCTCGACCTCCCCGGATACCGCGGAAAGGCCGAAATCGATCAGCACGCACCGGGAGTCCCTCATGATCATGTTGCTGGTCGTCAGGTCGCCATGGACGATCCCGGCAGCATGGAGTCTCCCTACCGTCCTGCCGGCTTCCATGAGATCTGCTTCGCAAAGAGTCTCTTTCAGGAGCCTCCCCTCCACCTTCTCCATCACCAGGGTATCGGGGGTTGCGTCCCTTATCACGGGTGTCGGAACTCCGCACCGCCGGGCCATCGATATAAGGCGCGCCTCGGCTCTTGTCCTCTCGGCGATGAGCCGGGTGTCCAGGGTTCCCTGGCGGTAAGGCTTTCGCACGCGGCGCTTCTCGACGGAATCTCCAATAAATGTGACTACCGCCTCGGCCCCGCGTGCCTTCGGGAGTTTCGCGGATACTTCCGGTCCAGTTTTTGTCGTCTGGTCATCCTCCCGCCAGGTGACCTCTACCTGGTCCGAACGAAAACCGGGGTTCACCCGTGTCTCTTCAGGGTCCATGGCACAGCCCGCCTCGAGCATGATCTTCCCCGTATACGCGATCATGGCGCCGTTGTCCCCCATGTACTTCGGCGGAGGCACGTGGAGCGTTGCACCCCTCTCACTGCACATGACCGAGAGCATCTCCTGCAGACGCCTGTTCACACCCACTCCTCCCACCAGGAGCACCTCGTCTTTGCCCGAGTGCGCGATTGCCCTCTCCGTCACCTCCACGCACATCGCAAACGCCGTCTCCTGGAGGCTGTAGCAGATATCCTCCATGGGGGCATCCTGCTCCTTTGCCGCGCTCACAAGGCCCGAGAACGCGAGGTCCATCCCCTTGACTGTATAGGGGAGGTCAAGATAGGAGCCTCTTGTTGCCAGTTCCTCGATTGCGGGACCGCCGGGGTGGGGAAGCCCCCTGCTCCGCGCGAACTTGTCGAGCGCGTTGCCCAGGCCTATGTCCAGGGTCTCCCCGAAGATCCGGTAACGGCCGTTCAGGTATCCTATCACCTGGGTATTCGCACCGCTCGCATAGAGTACCACCGGGTCGTCGCACCCGGTGGCAAACCTGCCGATCTCCACGTGCGCGATGCAATGGTTCACCCCCACAAGCGGCACCCGAAGCGAGAGTGCGAGTGCCCGGGCCGCAGTCGCCACGGTGCGCAGGCACGGGCCGAGGCCGGGACCCATGGAGAATGCGATCCCCGAGACTCTCGACGGGTCCTTCATCACCCTGCCGATCACCCCCCTCATCTCCGAGGCGTGGTGCTGCGCTGCTTCGCGTGGGTGAATCCCTCCCTGCGGGGGCTGATAGGGCTTTGAATAGAGGTCAACGAGGTCGTCTTCAAAAAGAGCGGCGCTGAGGTTCCAGGCCGTACCCTCGATCCCCAGGACCTGTCCGGGGACAGGCGTGTGTCTCCTGTTCATGGAAATATGCCGGAGGGGTTGTATGTCACGTGATGCCAAGAGAGAGAATCAGGGCACGTGGTGTTACCCCAATGAAAATGCCTCCGGCATTCTCATGCAGGCTTCTTGAACTCGGTGTACCCGCACT
>DUGV01000116.1 GCA_013331225.1 Methanolinea sp. | reverse complement strand
CCTTCCTTGGGGTGCATGTCCACGGGGATGCCCCGGCCGTTGTCGCTGATGGTGACGCTGTTATCCAGGTGGATGGTCACCCCGATGCGGTCGCAGTACCCGGCCATGGACTCGTCGATGGAGTTGTCCACGACCTCGTAGACAAGGTGGTGGAGCCCGCGGGAGTCGGTGCTCCCGATGTACATGGCGGGCCGCTCCCGCACCGGCTGCAACCCCTCCAGTATAGTAATATGAGAGGCATCATACGTTTCGGCCATTGCTTCCCCCTGCGAAAAAATACGCTGCGTGCCGCAAAACGGACGTCACATACAGTATTCGACTCCTGACCACTTAATAATGAAGGTGGGAATGGGCCGCAGTCAGTGGAATTCGCCCAGATCCGGGTCTTTTATCCCAAGGGCCTTGTCGATTGCGATGATCAGCCTGTTGATCAGACGGACCACCTCCGCGGCTTCTTCTTTATCAAGGGTGCCAGGCTGGTGCCAGACGATCCGCTTGCGAAGCCTGTCCGCGATCTCTTCGATCTCAGTCCCCTTGAACTGATCGGGGATGACGAAGCCGTCCAGGTGGTCCGCTGCCCCGTAAAACGCCTCTTCAGGCTTTAAGGAGAAGTGCTTGCAGATGTGCATGAGGTTCGTGATGAATCCATACCCAAATGTACTGGCCATATGAGGATGAATGTCGCGGGAAGGAAAAAAAGGTGCGATCAGATCAGGCCGATCCANNGAGACCCAGAAGAAGATGGGGGTGCATACTGCGACGAGGAGACCCGCCGCCAGGAATGCATGGTCCTTCCGGAACAGTGGCTTTTTTCTGATATAGAGATGGCTCTCCCTCCCGTATCCCCGGCAGAGCATGGCCGTGTAAGTCCGCTCGCCCTGTTCATAGGAGCGGATGAAGAGGGTGCCGATGGTGTAGGCGATCGTCCGGAGGCGGTACCGATAAGGGAGGTGCGAATCAAACGGCACAAAATACCGGGTGGCAAGCGATTCGTTGATCTTCCTGTACATGTATCCGAAGACGAAGATATACCGGATCATCATACCGAGCGTCAGGGTGAACTCTGCAGGCAGGCCGAGTCTGCCTGCCCCCTCCAGGAGATCCTGGACCCGCGTGGTGGACGAGAGCAGGATGATGAAGGAGACACAGACGAGGAACTTGAGGAGGAGGATGGTCGCAAACTCGATGGACTCACGGTAGATGTGCAGCCCCATGGGAAGGTCCGCGATAGGTGTGAATACCGTGTAATAGGGGTTCTGCACGAATACCTGCACGAGGATGATGAAGAGACCGAACGGGAGGATCATTACGAGCCGCTTCACGTGCGCGAGGGGAGAGAGGCGTGAGAGAGCCCAGAGTGCCGCAAAAAAAACCGCGAATGTCACCGCCACCGGGAAGACAAGGGGCGAATACGGGACCGCCACCATCGCCACAATCACCGCAAAACAGACAGCTATCTTGACCCTGGCGTCAAGGTCGTGAATGAGGCTCTTTTTATAGGTCTGCTTCTCGATAAAGAACAGGTCTTCGATCATCCATTCCTCTTGTACGCGGCAAGGAAGTTGCGTTCGGCCTCGTTGAATGTATAGGCCATGCTCACCTCCACCCCCTGGTCACGCAGGCTGCTGATGAGTTTTGGGAGCACCGGCACGTCAAGCCTCACTGATGAGAGGAGGTCAGACCTGCCGAAGATCTCCCGGCAGTCCCCTTCAGCCACAACCCTTCCGCGGTGCATCACGTAGATGATATCTGCCACTTCCGGGACGAGAGATACGTCATGGGTGGAGAAGATCACCGTCATACCGTATGTCCGCGAGAGGGAGTTGATGAACCCGACGAGGTCACGCACCCCCTGCGGATCGAGGCCCGCCGTGGGTTCGTCGAGGACGAGAACCTGCGGTTCCATCGCGATAATCCCGGCAATAGCCACCCGCTTCTTCTCGCCCCCGCTCAGGTGGTGGGGAACCCGGCCTTTCAGGTGCTCGATCCCGACCACCCTGAGTGCCTCCTCGACCCGGTGATTGACAGTCTCTTCGTCGAGGCCGAGGTTGGTGGGCCCGAAGGCCACGTCCTGCTCTACAGTGGGTGAGATGATCTGGTCGTCAGGGTTCTGAAAGACCACTCCCACGAACTTTCGGACCTCCTTTATGTTTTCGCGGGTGATCGGTTCGCCGTGAACCAGGACGCTTCCGCTCGTGGGTCTGAAGATGCCGTTGAAGTGCTTGAAGAGCGTGCTCTTGCCTGCCCCGTTCGCGCCTATCACCGCTATCCGGGCATTCCGGGGCGCGATGAAGTTCACGTGGTCCAGTCCTCTGACGTTTCCTGGATAGGTATAGGAGAGATCCCTGGTCTCGATCAGGTGCATGGAATTTGTATCCCGCGACGTTAAGACGTGAAAAATAATAGAGGTATTCTTTTATTCGGAACGGGAGAGCACCCGCCCGAGACCGAATGCGATTGCCAGCACGAGGAGGGTCCCGATCACGATGACCAATGCCTCACCCGCTTTCTCCATCCCTTCAATGCTGTAGTCGGGGAACGGGGACGCAAACGAGAACGTGTTCCCGGTGACCTCCTGCACCTGTTCCTCGGCGGCCCCGGCGGCTTCCTCGTCCAGGTCCGACCCCTGGACCTCCTTTGCCCCAAAGACCCCGAAGAATGCACTCTCCAGGCCATCGGGGTTGCTTGACGCGACGAACGGGGCGGCCACCGCGATGACGAGCGCAATGATCACCCCGAAGTAGATGAGGTTCTCCCGGCCCATCAGGCTGCCACCCCCGCGTTGTCGCTGATCAGGTCGGGCCTTGCGGTGTAGATGAGGTAGAGGGCTACCGCGGTGATTCCGCCCTCAATCACCCCGATGACCGCATGGTAAAGCCCCATGGAGATCAGTCCGATTTCGATCGGAAAGGTCCCGGCAATCGCCATCTCCACCGCGCATACGAGCGCCGCCACGAAGAGCGAGAGCCATCCGGCGATGAAGGCGGCAGGGTACGGGTTCCTGATGGCGGAATTCAGTCCCTTGTAACTGTAGAAACCCACAAAGCCCCCTATCACTCCCATGTTGATGATGTTTGCACCCATTACCGTGATGCCCCCGTCCCCAAAGAGGACTCCCTGTACAATAAGGACGAGCGTGAGGACGAAGATGGCTGCAAAGGGGGAGCCGAGCACGATTGCCGCAAGGGCCGCACCCATCATGTGCCCGCTCGTTCCCCAGGGAATCGGCACATTGACAGCCTGGATGGCAAATATGCCGGCAGCGAGGACCGCCACCAGGGGAACTTTCTCTTCTTTCATCTCGTTCCTGGCCCACCTGAGTGAGAGGGCGATAAAGATCAGCGCGATGACCCAGTACACCGCTGCCTGGGTGAGTGGAATAAACGCATCGGGAATGTGCACGATATTCACCAGAGTATTACTGACTAGCCCAATCGTATTAATTGTTAGATAAAAAATCTTACTATTCGTAAATAAGACGTACTCCCGAACGGATGAGTATGCCAAGAAGAGGATAGAGAGAGGGGCGGGTGAGAAGCCGGCGGGCCAACCTGCCGGGCCGGTCCATATCCCCAAGTTCGACAATATCTTCCACGATTGCGGGATCAGAGAGGGCTGAGACGATCTTTGCCATGTCCCCCGGCGAGATCTGCTGCCTTAAGCGGAAGACCTGCATCCCCTGCTCAAGTTCCCTTCCAAAATCCTCCTTCCAGGCTCTTTCGTACCGGGAGAGCATCCCGTCGTCGAAATCCTCCAAGGCAACGGCCTCCCCTGCCACCCTCGCGGCGTGGCGTGCGGCNNCGCCTCCCCCTGATGTTGGCTTTGCCATCCCCGCGGCATCCCCGACAAAAAGCACCCGGTCCCCAAAGGTCCTGGCCATGGTCCCGAGCGGGATGGTCCCGCTGACAAGGTGCACTTGCGCCTGGTGCGAATCCTGTGAAATGAGCGAGAGAAAACTCCTGAACCTCTCGCGGACACCAGTCCTCCCCGCGAGCCCTACCCTCGCTCTTCCCGCACCGATGGGAATTGCCCACCCGAAGAAATCCGGCGCCGCATCGGGGTGAATCTCTACCCTGGATCCGTCCATCCCGTGCAGGATGTCCGCCTGCAGACCGGCAAGGAAGACCTCGGGCCGGCGCATTCCCATCACCCTCGCCACCCGGCTCCGTGCTCCGTCAGCTGCAACGAGTATCCTGAACAATATCTCCTCCTTCCCATTCACGCCGCGTGTGACGATGCGTTGGCCTTTCCGGTCTGCAAACGAGGTCTTCATCCTGACCTCGGCCCCGGCGCCCGCCGCCCGGGCAAGCATCTCGCGGTCGAGCACGGCACGGTCTACGACATGGGCCTTTGGCATTCGTGCGTCAAATTCGAGCACCGGGCCGAGGCTCGAGACCACCTTCGCACCCCGGACCGTCGCGAGGATGCTCGACTGCGAGACCTCGCATTCCCTGAACGCATTCATCGAGAGGAGCCCGGCACACTGGACGGGGATTCCCGCCGCGCCGTGCTCCTCGACCAGGCAGACGGAGAGCCCCTGCTCCGCGCAGAGCCGGCCGCAGGTGCTCCCTGCCGGCCCGCCCCCAACCACCACGACGTCATACTGCCTGGTCATTCCTGATAATGAACTGGTGCCAGAGCTGCTTGAAGGTATAAGGTTGTCCACGTCTTCTGAAAACTTCATTTCCTGCACCACGTCCCGGGGTTCCTGATAGCGTTCATCTTACTGCAGTGGAGAGTGCTGGGAAATCCAAAGGAGATCATATCTGCCCTCTGTATCTTACATGCAGTCTATCGCGAATAGGAGGGGGGGGTGGGGGGATTCTCCCCCTCCCCGCTGAAAAAAACTGTGAATCCTGGCGACAGACATATCGCCCCGGGGTCGAGGCGAGGAGCCCTTGCGGCGTTTCCCCCCTTCACACCTATTTTCTCCTCTGCCCGCGAATATTTCACCACAGATGGAGAAAGAGCCCCGGTTTGAATGGAAACAATGCCTGGTGGTGCGAAGCGATATCAGGATGAGCTGCGGGAAGACCTGTGCGCAGGTTGCCCATGCTGCAGTCATCGCATACGACCGGACCGACGCCTCGACACGAAAGAAATGGCTGCAGGAGGGTCAGAAGAAAGTGGTGCTCAAGGTGCCTTCAGAGCGGGCGCTCCTGGAATTAAAGACCCTGGCCGAGTATGCCGGCATCTCCACCGGCCTTGTCCAGGACGCGGGGCTCACCGAGATCCCGCCGGGAACCGTGACCGCACTCGGCCTTGGCCCGGCAAAGAGCGAGGACCTGGACCGAATCACCAGTTCGCTTTCCCTGTTCTGATGGCAAAACGCGCCCGGGTCCACCCGTATAGATGCGAGAATCCCACATGAGAGAGACCCCCTACCCCCTGGAACAGTCCCTCGGTATGCGCTGGTATGCCAGCAACACTCCTGGTATTGGCGGAAGGCTTCGCACCACGGCAGAGGATTTTGTTGTTGAGGAGACCTCTTCTGGGCCCGGCGATGAGGGGCCATACCTCATCTGCAGGCTCACCAAGAAAGACTGGGAACTCCAGCGGGCGGTCCGGGAGATCGCACATGCCCTCTCCATATCCCACCGGCGGATCGGGTGGACCGGGACCAAGGACAAGCACGCGGTGACCACCCAGCTCATCTCGATTTACGGGGTCAGCGAGGATGACCTCGGCCGGATCCGGTTGAAGGACCTCGAGGTCTTGCCGGTAGGGAGGTCCCGTGAACCGCTCCTCCTCGGCGCCCACGACTCCAACCACTTTACCATTACCATCCGCGATACCACTTCCCCCGACCTGGGTTCCGAAGTCGCGGAGGTGGCTGCCGCATGTGGCCGGGGCATTCCAAACTACTTCGGGATCCAGCGCTTCGGCGTGATCCGGCCCATCACCCACCTCGTGGGAGAACACATCCTGAAAGGTGATTTTGATCTGGCGGTTGACTGCTACGTAGGCATGGCCTGTCCGGGCGAGCCTCCGGCGGTGCGGGAAGCACGGGAAGCATATGCAGAAGAAAAAGACACCCTTGCAGCGCTCCGGTCCCTCCCCGTCCCCCTCACCTACGAAAGGGCAATGCTCCATCACCTCGTCTCGCACCCCGGTGATTTCCGGGGTGCCCTCCTCTCCCTCCCCCCAAAGCTCCTCTCGATGTTCGTGAGCGCCTTCCAGTCCTACCTCTTCAACATGGCGCTCTCTGCCAGGATGGAGCGGGACCCTGATTTCTCCCTCCCTGCCCCCGGCGACCGGCTGATCTTTTCAAACGGGAGGGAAGATACCGTCACCGTCGCGAACCGGGATGCCGCCATGATGCAGGTTGCACGGGGGCGCTGCAAGGTGGCCATCATGATGCCCGGCAGCAGGGCTGTGCGGGAGACAGGGGAGGACGACCGGGCCGTTGCCGCACTCCTCTCGATGCATGATATCGTCCCGGACTCGTTCTCCCGTGCCTCATCGTTCGTGAAGGCCAGGTACGACGGGGCCCTCCGGCCGGTCCCGCTTACGGCGGAGGTCATGAGCACCGTCACAGGTCCGGATGTGACCCTCTCTTTCTCTCTTGCGCCGGGGCAGTACGCCACCACGGTGTGCAGGGAGTTCATGAAAGCCGATCCCAGGGCAATGGTCTAATGCTGTGGTAGTGGTGGGGGCGTGACTGGTATCCCAGGATATTACCCCGCAAGCCGCCTGGCCCCCGCGATCGCGTCGTTGAGGTTGCCGATCTCGTCCACCAGTCCGAGAAGGAGGGCCTGTTCGCCCCGTATCACTCTTGCATCCTCGATATCGCTTTGGTTTATCCCCCTCTCTGCAATGATACCCGTGAGGAGCCTCTCGTTGCTCTGGTTCACCACCCTCTGCGCATACTCCCTCTCTTCGGGAGTGAGGGGACGGTGATCCGAGCCCATGTCCTTCATACTGCCGGACTTGAAGACGACGACGCTGATGTTCTTCTCTTCAAGCCACCCCGATATGTCGAGAAACGACCACGATGTCCCGATCCCCCCGGTGAGGGTGTCGGGATTTGCGTAAATCCGGTCCGCATATGCGCTCACGTAGTATGCGGCCGAGGTGGCAATATCGCCCATGGAGACCACGACTGGTTTCTTATTCCGGGCATAGCGGATGTCGGCCGCGATCTCCTGTGCCGCGGCAGGGGTTCCGCCCGGGCTGTTGACCCTGATCACGATTGCATCAACGATCGGGTCGTCTGCGGCCTCCCTGATCATGCGGCCCACGTACTCGGAACCCACGTACCCGTCCCCGCGGCTGTTCCCTGTCACGATCATGCCCTCCACCCTCACCACGGAGATGCCAAGGTCCTTTGCATAGGTGGTGAACAGGATAAATGATGCAGCCGCGCAGATGACCGCGCCGGCAAGGACGAGTACAACGAGTAACTGGTTCCTTCGCCTGCCCGTCCCTTCAGCGGCCGGAGTCTCCTGCATCCCCGGCACCTCCCGGGTTGTAACGGACCTGGTACTCGGTCACCAGGTTGGTCCCGCAGAGATAATGGTTCTTTAAGGTCAGGCAGATCATCTCGCTCTCGTCCTCGATGTGCATTCCCCCGACAAGCGAGGGGGTGTCTGCCCCCCCGACGATGAAGGGGAGATGGATGAGCCGGATCTCATCCACGAGCCGGTGGTGCAGCATGTGCCAGTTGAGGGTAGGACCACCCTCAATCATCATGGTGCGGACAGAGAACTGATCAAAGAGCTGCTCCATGAGGAGGGGGAGGTGCACCCGCTCCTCGCCCGAGACCAGCACGTGGACTCCCCGCCTTCGGATGGCCTCCACCCTCTCTTGCGGGGCCCGGGCGGCCACGGCCACCACCGTTGGGGCACCCGGCCCGAGGACGTTCGCATCCGGGGGGATATCGGCCATGCTGCTCGGGATGACCCGCAGGGGGCTTTTTCCTTCCACATGCCTGACCGTGAGGAACGAATNNGGGTCCATGTACTTCATCAGGATCTTGCTCGATGCCCCCTTTTTCAGGGTCAGTTTCCCGTCCACGGTGATCTCTGACATCATCAAGACATGCGGTCGTCGTTTCGGTTCCGGCAAGGCAGATTCAGTCTCCTGATAGACTCATATCTTGTTGCTCTCATATAGAAGTTCCCTGGCTCTGCACGAGAAGAATTGATTCGCGATTCCTCCAAAACAGAGGATATGCGCCCTGCGATACGATGCGGGATGGGAATCATTATTGGTCCACCCGGCATGGTACTTAGGCATGAATATTACTGCTCTCCGGCCAAGGTTCGTGCGTTACCTCGAGCCGGTGGCAGCATTCTTCTGCCGGATCGGCGCAACCCCAAACCAGGTGTCCCTTCTTGCACTCTTTTTCGGGCTCCTGTGCGCCTACCTCTTCTTCAGGCAGATGTTTTTGGCCGGGAGCCTTGCACTCATCATCTCCGCCGTCCTCGACCTGGTGGACGGTGCAGTGGCCCGGCAGACCTCAAGGCAGACGCAGTTCGGGGCAGTCTTTGACTGGATCGTAGACAAGTATGTCGATGCCCTGGTGCTGCTCGGTATTGGTCTCTCCGGCATCGCCATTATCACAAGGTTCACTCCCCTCCCTCCACTGGCAGACTTTGCGGTGGTTGCCTTCGCGATCACAGGTTCGCTGATGAACACATTCATCAAGCCGGTGGTCTACGCCGAGATCGGCTACCAGGAGCGGGTGGACGGGAAGATCGAGGACCCCCTGGAAGGAGTGGGGTTCTTCGGCAGGCCGGAGACGTTTCTCGTCCTCCTTGCGGGCGGGCTGACCGGGTTCATCTGGCTCTCGGTCCTGGTGATTGCCATCTGCACCAACCTCTCCGCACTCCAGCGGATCATCTATCTTTACCAAACGCTCTCCTGATGTCACGCCAGTAGAGCTGCACGAGGCCGGTCGCAAAATCCGCGAGGTCGGGGATGAGCCGGAAGAGGCCCCACGCGATCCCGATAAGCAGCAGGAGGGCAAGGCCTTCAGCAAGGACGTTGTGGGCCCAGAAGAAGCTCTCGTACCCGAACTCGCCGTTCCCGGCGATCTCCGGGAGGAAGGGGAACCACTGCTCGGTGTAGGCGATGATGACCGCGGTGTTCCGGACGATGTTCAGGATATAGATGGTCGGAACTATCAGGAGGAACGAGAGCATTTTCTGCCGGGGATTTGTCTTCACCGCGCTCACGACGCCGAGCATGATTGCGATGGCCTGGATGCCGGTGCAGGCAAGGATGATCTCCACCCTGAAATTGTTCCGGGAGAGCATGTTCCAGGCAAGCTGGAGGGGAGGATACCCGAAGGCTTCGAGCATCCACGCGGTCTGCCCGACCACCACAGAGATGAGCCAGTCACCAAGGGGAGAGTAGGCAAACGGCGCATAGATGAGGAAGGCCACTGCTGCCGCGGTGGAGAGCTGCATGACCAGCACCTCGCGTGTAATGAGGTGCCTTGCGGTGATCACGAGGAACGGGACCGAGAGCACCGCCATAACGGGATACAGGAAGTTGTTGATGGAGAAGTAATAGGGGACTTCTGCAAAGAGAAAGAGGACGATGCAGGTCCATCCGAACACCGCACACCAGTTGCGGAGCTTCCATGGCACAAGGAACGCCAGGAAAAACAGGCAGGAGAAGAGTACCAGGAGCTCCTTCATCCCTGTTATTTTGGCGTCCATGGATGAAAAAGAGTGCGTTTGCACACCCTTCCCGCCGCATCGGGCAAAATATGCGGAGAATTCACATTACTACAAACCAAGCCTTAATCTCGAATGGTAACGCATAATACCCCATCATGTTCTGTCCGGAGTGCAGGAGCCTGATGATCTCCTCTGCAGGCCAGTTGAAATGCCGGAAATGCGGGTATATCCGCAATATCGGCAAGGACGACCAGATGCAGATCAGGAAGGAACGGCGCGAGAGGGAGATCGTCATCGTCGAGGAGGAGGGGTCGGTGCGCACGCTCCCCACCATCGCGACCAAGTGCCCCAAGTGCGAACATAATCTCGCGTTCTGGTGGCTCCGGCAGCTCCGTGCCGCCGACGAGAGCGAGGTTCGCTTCTTCCGCTGCTGCGAATGCGGCCACACCTGGCGCGAATACGACTGATCTTTTCTATTCCTTCCCTTCTCTCCAGGGGTTTTTGGTGCCTCTTCACATCCCGGCGACCGCACGGTCGCCCCGGGGTCGAGGGGCGGCAGCCCCCCGCCCTGCAAAACTCGCGTTCTGGTGGCTCACCCAGGTTCATCAGGTATTCACTTTTATTCTCAATCACGGCCATCATATGGTTATACCGCACGACCGGGTGGGATGAGGTTACACTATGGATGCATCCTATTTCTTCACGCAGTTTGCTGCCTACAATACCGACTGGCTCCCTGTCAACGTAATATTGTGGCTGTTGCTCTTGATCACCACGGCTTTGGTCTTCATGAGACCCGCGGACATGCGATCGCAGGCACTCATCAAGGGCGCACTGGCGCTGGTCTTCCTCTGGAACGGCATCGTCTTCTTCTTTTTCTACATGACGCTGTCCGCGGTTCCCGGAGGGATACCCATGGTTGTGATAGGGTTGCTGTTCGCAACCGACATTTTTCGAAAAAGAATCACTATCTCACTGCCGGCATCCGGATGGGTCCGGTATGCCACCCTCGCCTGGGCCATCTGGGCGCTCGGACTCTATACGATCGCCGGATGGCTGACCGGCCATCCCTACCCCGGGGGACCGCTTCCTGCCGCACCATGTCCCACCACGATCCTGGCAATCGCCCTCCTCTCGACATCGATGGCGACGCTGAAGACGACCCGTCTTCTCTTCACACTCCTGTTCGCTCTCCTCCTCTGGTGGGCGTTCTTTGCCGGCACCTTCGCCCCTGCGATGTACGGCTTTTACCTGGACCTTACGCTGCTGGCCGCTGGCGTGTATGGACTAGTCATGATCCTCAAGAACCGGCCCAATGCAGGTGTTATGGGATGATGTGAAGGGAGGAGGATGGCACTTTTTCTTTTCTGCATTGGTAGTCCTCCCTACCCGTTGTTTTACCTGATCAGATGAGGAATCTGTCAGGTACCGACCCCATTGTAAAATCGCTTCCATTATGGAATAAAAATGAGCATACTGATAGACAATATCACAAAAATCTACAGTCCTTTCTATTCAGATATGCTACTATTCCATGCGGACTATCGCGTTTTGGGGGAGGGGACAGGGGAGGGGGATTCTCCCCCTCCCTCCTGTGGGAATTATTGTCTTTCTCCTGAAACTCTTCAGGTAAAAAGGATGAAATTTTTTATAGAGGTGAATTTTAACTGATACCGAAGTCTTTCCCGGTTGCGTAACATTCATTTTCATTTGGAGTCAGTTTAAACGAATACACTAATTGAGGCTTAATTGTTGTATAACCCTGTTGTAAAAGCACTCTCACTTCATAAAAATGAGTTGGTTGATAGAGTAAACTGGAGAAGGTATATGCTCCATCTGATCCGGTCGTGCCACTTATCCATGCCGACCAGTCGCCCGATCCCGAGCCTTGGCCTAGGTTTTTACTGTACCGATACTGAACAGTCCATCCGCTTAACCCGGGTTCTCCAGGGTCTCTCTGGCCATTTCCATTCAAATCATTGAACACAATACCGGTAATTGTGCCACATGAGGGTGTAGGAGTCGGACTCACCGTTACAGTCCCTTCTCCTCCCATCCCAATCCCCTCCTTATACACAAGCAGCCTCGCATTCTCGTCCACTAGGCGCAGGGTAAGCGGACCAGGGGGGAGCTTATCGAACGTCTTTCCGGTCAGGTTGTCTGTTGCACGGTATTCCCCATTGCGGTAATAGATATACAGTGTCTGGCCTGGGCCAAACGACTTGACCCCCGGATCTGGTGTGGCACGCGATGATCCGCTCGTGTTCTCGACGTAGATGCCAAGCGCGTACTGCACGCCATCTCCCTTGTCAAGGACCGCAGGGTCCCCACCCCGCGAGTAGAGGCTGATGGCCTGCTGGCCGCTGTAGTTCACCACCTCGACCCTTGGCGGGATATAGGCCGACTTCGGTTGGATCACGATGACGCCGAACACGATGCTCCCGATGATGATGGCCAGGACGATGACGAGCGCCACCATGAGGATGGATGCGATCACCTCGTTTACACCGGCATCCTTCCGGTTCTGCATACTTAGACCTGCGGGAGAAAGGTGATAAAACCGTCCATGGGTCACTCACCCGGTTTCCTGGGTTTTGCCATACCCGTGCAGCCAGCCGATCACTTCGATCACGGACATCATGGGAGTCCTGATCTTCCTCTCGATCGCGGCGTTCCTGATCGACCCGTGACCCTGGGGGTCGCACCCAACTGTTTATATACTGTCCGGGGGCATTTTATAAACATGAAGGTCAAGCCAGAGGAATCTCTCAAGATTGAAAATATCGTTGCCTCAGCCAAGGTGACCGATTACCTGGATCTTCCCGCCCTGGCCTCCCAGATCAAAGATGCTGAATACAATAAGAAGCGGTTTCCCGGAGTCGTCATCAGGATGCAGAACCCGAAGATCGCCGCGCTGGTCTTTGGTTCCGGGAAGGTGGTGCTGACCGGGGCGAAGAGCATCGAGAGCCTCTCGCAGGGGCTGGAGATCCTTGGAAACCTCCTCCGCGGGCTGCAGATCGACATCCCAAAGAAACTGAGCTATAAGATCCAGAACATCGTCACTTCCGCGGACCTCGGCTCAGGCATCAACCTGAACAAGATCGCCGTCGGGTTCAACCTTGACCGGATCGAGTATGAGCCCGAGCAGTTCCCCGGCCTTGTATACCGGCTCGAGAACCCGAAGGTCGTGGTCCTCCTCTTCGGGTCCGGCAAGCTGATCATCACCGGCGGCAAGGAGCCCGAGGACGCGAGGAAGGCCGTGCAGAAGATCCTCACGGACCTCAAGAACCTCGGTCTCCTCTGATACCATTTTTTTTGTTTTTCTCCCGTTTCCTTTTTTTAATGCTATATAAATAATAATAATCTTTTTATATAATATATGTTAATAACATAAGAAGAGTCGGTGAACACCATGAAATCGAGAAACGTCATGTACTTCACCCCCAGGGAGGAGGAATTTGCCGATCTCCTGGTGCGGATAGGATTGAAGAAAAACGTCGCGAAAGTCCTTGTATACCTGGCCCACACCCCCGAGGCAACCTCGAGGGATATCGAGCGGGGCACCGACCTCCGCCAGCCTGAAGTGAGCA
>DUGV01000148.1 GCA_013331225.1 Methanolinea sp. | reverse complement strand
GCGCCTATGGGAGCCTCAAACCTCCAGAACAGGAGGGGAAAACGGCTGAGTATTGATTAAAAAACTCCATCTCCTCTCATTTTCACCCTGCGCTGCCGTTCCTTTAATAAAATCAATCCGAATTATGATACAAGAGTGATCTCCATGATGCCTCGCGTCATCATTCATATTGCAACCAGCCTCGATGGCCGGATCACGAGATTTCCCGCCGATCTCGAACTGTATTATGCCCTGGCGGCGACCTGGAACCCGGATGCAATCCTGTTCGGAAGCGAGACAGTCCTCACGGCTGTCCGGGAGAATCCTGCGCTTGAAGTTCCCCCCGGGCACGAGGAGATGTTCAGGCCACCGGAGGGTGCAAAGGACACACGCCCGCTGCTCGTGATCGCCGACAGCCGTGGGCGGGTCCGCTGCTGGGACGCGATCAGGAGGTGGCCGTACATGCGGGATCTTCTCGCGTTCTGTTCATCCGCGACCCCCGGGGAATACCTCTCCTACCTCGAAAAACAGAAGGTCGCGGCGATTGTTGCCGGCAACGACCGGATCGATATGCGGGAGGCCCTCGAGATGCTGAACAGGCAGTATGGGGTTGAGACCGTCCGGGTCGACAGCGGGGGAACCCTCAACAGCGTGCTCCTCGCGGCCGGGGTTGTCGACGAGGTGAGCGTGCTCATCCATCCCTTCTTAGCCGGGGGCAGGGCTGATCCGACCATGTTCGACCCAATAAAGGCAGGATTTCCCAATCTTTGCGTCCCCCTTGTTCACATCGGGACGGAAGTGGTAGGAAATGGCCTCATCTGGGCAAGGTACTCCGTTGAAAAAAGCTGATACTCTTTTTTCAGGAGATATCGCATGATACTATGAAGTCAGGATCCTTCATACAGGCAGTGAATGGTCATTCCACTTTGGGTGAAATCTCTGCCTCTGAAGCAACCCCGCCCGCATATCGCTCTAGGTATCCGGCACACAAATTGTAACCCTCGATCACTCTTCCCCTCTCCACCTTCGGCACCCCGCAGGCCACGATATGGATGTCTCTTGTGTCGGTCGTGACTTTCGTTGCATCGGAGTCACGGTAGGGATATACCGCAATGATCTGTTCTGAATCTGTGAGGACGACCTGGTTTGGACGAAGCATGAGAGGCTTTTCCATCCCGATGCCGATGAACCGTTCGCCATCGGCTGCAAACCTCATCGTGAGGTTTTTGCCAAACGTGTCTGCGTCGAACGCCCCTATGGGAACGCTGCTTTTTGCCGATGCGAGGTTGTAGGCATCCACCGCCGTGTTGATGCTGGGGACTCTCCCTCCGGATAGGATCCTTCGCACAAGGGCCTCAGAGGCGGGCCTTGTCTTCGTGGGATCGACCCCGACACTCCAGAAGAAATCACGATATGCCCGAAAGAGCGGGTCATCCTTTACATTCTCCAGGGTATAGCGGGAGGTGATCTCCCGGGCGATCTCCTGTTTCAGGCAGTCGAGCTCCAGACTGCCGCGGGTGACCACCACAGATCTGATGTCACCCTCGGCAACACATATTCCGGGGAATGCGTCGATTACGTTCTGTTCAAATTCCATGCGAATATTCCTCAAAAGTGTTGCGTATTCACACTACATACTTTTCCGTCCACGTTGTGGATGCGCATTTGCGGGCCGGGGGATACTGCAGGAAAGCTCCGGGTGTTCGAGCAAACCGGGACCTGGTGTCCATTATTCCCTGGGAGATATGACGAGCAGGAAATGGGTGGCATGGAAGTATTTTTATGTCTCCTGATGTAAAATGCACGAATTACAGGGGGTGTGCATGATACATGGCTACAGATCCTGTCTGCTACATGGTTGTCGATGAGGACGAATCTGAATACCGGACATCCTACAGAGGGCAGGAATATTTCTTCTGCTCGGATTTCTGCAGGAAGAAATTTGAGGAGAACCCCGGGAGGTATATAAAACTGGCACGATCATTGGATATCGGGCCGGACATCAGTTGTTGAATGTTTCCGTTTCACTTTTTNNCGGGGCCGGGGGGTATCTGCATTATTATCCGGGTTTTTGGGCTTCCACTTCCAGGCGGACCATCCCGACGTGAATCAGGCCTTCTGAACCAGGAGGATATTTTTCAAGATACGATTCTGCAAGATCGGAAATGAAACGATTTTTTTGTTGTTCGGGGATTCGTTCCGTGTAGGGAAGCCAAGTCGTTCGTATCCAGCCGCAAAGGCCGTCGCATCCCACCTGTGTCATGTCTTTTGGGATAAGTTCAACGCGGATAGGGAGAAAGCCGGCATCCCTCAGCAATACCTGGTATTCTTCTGCAGAANNGAATGGATCAGTGAACCGGCCAAATCGAGGATCTCCCTTGCATTTCCCCTGCCACCCATCTGGAAGAAGATCCTGCCACGGTTCTTCAGGCACCTATACACTCCCTGGAGCATCGTCGCATGGTCCTGCACCCAGTGGAGGGTGGCATTTGAAAAAACGAGGTCGAAACGTTCCGAAAACCGGATATCCATCGCATCCATGCAGAGAAATGAAATGTTGGAGTAATCTGATCCAGGGAAAGACTCCCTGGCGCAGTTCACCATGCCGGCGGAACTGTCAATCCCGATCACCTCACCCGACGGAAGGCGGGAGGCCAGCAGGGCGGTGACTTTCCCGTCCCCGCACCCAATATCAAGGACTGATTCTGTTCCTTTCAGATCGAGTTTTGCGATGACCTCCCCTGCCCACAGGTACTGGACATGGGAATGCTCCGCATAATCAGCGGGATTCCACTTATATCGTTCCATGTTCTCAAACACGTAATATTTCACTCAGGGTGTTTTGCAGCAGGTGACAAGAACGTTTGGACGTGCAGGCATCTTCTGCAGTGATAACTCCGAAATTTCCCGCACTCAACGCCAGATTTAACCTATCTGAATAAAAAGACACGTGCATGAATCCATCGCTTGCAGCCATTCCTGCGCTGGCAGCTGTCGCGCTCCTTGCAGTGATTCTCGCCGGATGCACGGGGCCGGGAGAACCCGGGCCGTCCATAGAGGTGACTCCCACTCCCAACGTAACAGTGACGACATCCCCCTCCCCCCCAAATCCCGCACTTCCTGGTTCAGCAACAAGTGTCGTCGATGCGAACAACCGGTTTGCCCTTGACCTGTATGGAAGGATCGCAGATGATCCAAAAGCCGGTGACGGCAACATCTTCTTCTCACCATTCTCCATATCGTCAGCGCTTGCCATCACGTACGAGGGAGCCAGGGGGACGACAGCGGAAGAGATACGCTCGGTATTTCATTTCCCGGAGAACCAGACTGTCATGAGATCCGGGTTCGCCGGGATTATTTCGGGCATAAACAGCAAGGCGAATGCATACATGCTCCGAACGGCGAACGCTCTCTGGGCTGAACAGACATATCCGTTCCTTGCCGGGTATATCAGTGCTGCTGAGCAGCACTATGGAGCAAAGACCACCAATCTCGATTTCATCAATAAGCCGGAGGAGTCCAGGGTGACCATTAATACGTGGGTTGAAGACCTGACAGAAGACAGGATCAAAGATCTGCTGCAGCCCGGTACAATCGATCCTTTAACCCGGCTTGTGATCACCAATGCCATTTATTTCAAGGGGACATGGATGAAGCAGTTTGATCAGAATAAGACCACGGACGCAGATTTCCGGACTGGAACCGGAAAGACTGTGCGAGTCCGGATGATGGAGCGAACCGACGAAGATGCAATCTATGGCTATGCAGAGACCGACATTCTCCAGGCGCTCTCGATGCCATACGAATCGGGCGACGGGAAAGATCTCTCGATGCTGGTGCTTCTCCCGAAGATTGATGATATCT
>DUGV01000077.1 GCA_013331225.1 Methanolinea sp. | reverse complement strand
ACCGGCTGCATGCAGACGTAGTTCGAGAGGAAGACCCCGTTCTCCTCCACCCTCGCAGAACTTCGCGGGAACACGCTGATCTCGTCACCCCAGTTGTGGATCATGGTCGTGGTGATCCTCGCGTCACGGCCGACGTAGAACTCCGAGACCCCGATGTGCGAGCCGGTCTTCGTGTAGGATGCGCTCGCACACCCGGATATGAGGTGCAGCTCCGCGCCCTCCTCTGCGATGATGATGTTGTGCACGTGCTGTACGGGGGTCTTCGCCAGGAAGAGGCAGGTCTGGAGGGGAAATACAGTCCGGCTTCCCTTGCGCGCGATGACCACGAATCCCCTCGGATCCGGCTGGTCCGCAACGAACCTCGTGTACTGGTCCTTGTCCTTCCTGACGAGCTTCCACGAGTAGTCCTCCAGCCAGCCGTACCGTTCGAGCGCTTCCTGGATGGGAAGGACCTCTATCCCCTCTTGAAGCGCCGCCACCTGCTTGACCTCCTGGTCAACCTGGAAGAAGCTCCCGGACCGGTTCTTCATCTCGACCTCGAGGCCGGTCTGGGTCAGGCGCTCCCGGTCCGTCGTAGAGAGGTCCTCCATCCTGCCTATATCTTCTGGCATGCCAGGCACTCCTTGTATCCCGAAGTCTTGATCACACGGAGGATCTCCCTTGGGTTCCCATGGCAGCGGAACACACCGTCGCACATGACATGGCCAAAGTCCGCGTCCAGGTAGTCCAGGATGTATCCGGTATGGGTGATCACGAGGCCGCTCTTCTTCCTGTTCACGATATGCACGTCCTTTTCAAGCAGCCTGGCGATGGCGGTCCCGATGAGGCTGATGTTCTCGAGGTCGACCCCGCTCTCGGGCTCGTCGAGCATCACGAAGTCAGGCTGCTGGACCATCAGCTGCAACACCTCGCTCCTCTTGATCTCCCCGCCCGAGAACCCGAGGTTGATGGCCCGGTCCATGAATGTGTCCATGCGCAGGAACCGGCTGTACTCGCTGACCATGCCTGCGCGGTCCCCGGATGTGACGGCGAGCAGCTTGCCAAGCTTGAGGCCGGCGATGGTGGGAGGCCGCTGGAACAGCATGCCCATCCCAAGTTTCGCCCGCTCATGGATGGGCATCCTTGTCACGTCCTTGCCCTTGAAGAGGATGTGCCCGTCCGTCACGTCAAGCCCCCCGAACCCCATGATCGCCCGGAGCAGGGTGGTCTTTCCGGACCCGTTCGGGCCCATCAGCACATGGGTCTCCCCCTCCTTGATGTGGAGGTTGATATCGTGGAGTACCTCCTTTTCTCCTATTTTTACATGCAGATCCTCGATATTCAGCATGGTATCTCTCCAAAATTTTGAGTTGCATTACTATCTCAGAGGCCAAGAATTAAACGGTTGTGACCATGCTCCCCCGGCTCCCGGGACCGCCCGCCACACCCGTCACCATTCCGGGAGGGCAGAGAGCCATGCATACGCCCCTTTCCGGTCGTGCGGGTGGGCCACGAGGTAGTTGTGTATCCCGGCAATGTGGTTGAACCGCTCCACCACCTCCATCAGCCCTGACCTCATCTTGTTATACTCCTCCACCTGTGCGTTGTACGCGGGGACTCGCATGTTATATCCCACAAGGTTCCCATGTGATCGCATGCGGTCCATGGACGCTTTCTCCGCATCCAGCTGGTCCCTTTTCTCCATCAGTGCACTCTCCCTGATCCGGATATCTGCCTCAAGAAGAGCGATCTGCCGGCCCGTCTCTTCAACCGCCTTCCACAGTTCCTCTGTCTCGCTGCAGCGTGTATAGCAGAGGGACCCGTCCCCGATGGGGATCACTTCGGGCAGGGAGGAGAGGGTGGTGCCACCAGAGAGTTCCCGCGGAGGGATACCCAGCAGGCTCACGTTGGTGGTCTCGATGTAGGCGAATCCCGTACCCTGGTACCCTGGGCCCGGGCAGCCCACCCCCACGGCCATGTGCCGCTCCGGCTCGAAGTACAGGAGCGCGGTCCGGTATCCTTCCCGGCCAAGAAGGGCCGCAAGGAGCAGGCTCTTGTCATCGCAGTCCCCGATACCCTCCACGTACATCTCCACCGGGAAACGCGGGCTTGTCTCGTCCTGGCTCTCGTAGGGGATCGACTGGACGAACACCGCCAGGAGTTCTGCATATTCGTCCTGGTCCATGCGGTAAGCGTCCCGCTCGTGATGAAAACGGGAGACAAGCGCCGAGAAGAACCCTTCCTGGGATGGGTCCGACATAAGCGCCCGGTAAATCCCGGCTCTCCACTCCTCATCGGGGATGGACTGGTCATAGATCCGGGCGCTCCTGTCTGCGGCCTTTGCGCCGGAATACACTGCAGCATCCGGCTGAATGTTCACGGTCACCACACGGTCCTGGAACGGAAACGTGTACACCGGCGGGACCGGCATGGTACCTCCCTCAACCGGAACGATCTTCGGATAGACGACAGGAGCCCCGATCCACGGGAGACCTTCCAGGCACCCTGGTGCAGAAATTGCCGCAAAGAGGAGACAGAGGAGAGCGATGGCGAGTATTGGCCGCATGGCTCACGCTTCACCTGTCCGCCTGCTGCTGCAGGTATCCCGGAAGTGCCGCAATCGAGGGGAGGATCGCGGTCGGCGGCCTCTCGAGCCGCGAGACCGCGTCGGCGCGGAACTTCCCGGTCTTCACGAGGACCCCCGACATGCCCGCATTCATCGCACCCCTCACATCGCTCTCCGCGTCGTCGCCGATCATGGCGCACTCCCCAGGTGTGAGCCCCATGGAGTCAAGGGCCATGCGGAAGAAGGCTGCCGAGGGTTTCCCCGCAAGCTCGGCCTCTGTCCCGGTCGCATACTCAAGCGCGGCGACAAACGGCCCCGCCGAGAGCGAAAGGCCGTCCGTATCCATCCAGTAGCGGTCCTTCTCGAGCGCAATCAAAGGGACTCCCCCGAGTATGAGGCGAAACGCCGCATTCATCGCGTGGTAAGTGAAGGCATCCCCTGCATCGCCCACTACCACCATCTCCGCCCCTTCCCGGACCACCTGAAGCCCTGCCTCCTCGAAGTCATGGTGCACGTCGCCGGTGGTGAGGAGAGACACTTTCGATATTCCCCTCCGCCGAACCAGTGCCGCGGCGGCAATGGCGGGGGTGAAGATGAGTGAGGGCGGGATGGAAATCCCCATGCCGTTGAGCCTCTGCGAGAGGCTTCTCCTTGACTTCCGTGTGGTGTTGGAGACGAACCTGAACGGGTATCCTTCACTCTCCAGCCAGGAGATAGCCTCATTGGCACCGGGCACCTGCATGCCGCCGGTGTAGACCACGCCATCGAGATCGATCAGGAGCCCGCGGATGCCCGTCACATGCACCCCCGTGAATGCGTCGCGCGGGTGGCATTTCCACCGGTGCGGGTGCGCCGGTGAAGAGCGAGAAGACCGGCCCGGCCGCTTTTCATCACGGTGTATCCTGCCGGCCTTTCGTCTCCCCTCTGCTGCATGCGTGTTCCGCCCCTCGCCCGCGCGGGTGGCTGGTAATGGAGTGGTTCGCGGTGGAGACTCTTTACTTTCACGGTGCACAGTGAATGCTCAAATGCAGCCCGCAAGATACTCCACCCTGAGAATCAGATGACCCCGCCCCTGGCGTTTGAGACTGCCAGCAGACTCTGGAGGGACCGCATCGTCGAGGCCCCCGACTACTCCGTCATCAGGAATGACCGCCTGTTCGTGGCAGGGATGTCCGGAGCGCCGGTCCTCGAATCCGAATACCGCGATATCCAGCGCTTCAAGTCAATACTCCTTGCGCAACACAGGGAGACCCCGCTCGAGGAGCTGTTCCCCGGTCGCACTATCGAGACCCCGGAAGGGCCAGTGTATTGCATCACACGGAGGCACGCAGTCCGGATCCCTGAGGGCGCCCGGGAGAGTGTCCGGAAGCAGCTTGAAGGCGACCTCACGCTGGTGTTTGGAATAGGCCGACAGAAGGAGAGGGATCTGAAACGGCGGGGATACCGGACCATTGCCGACCTCCTGCAGCACCGGCGGTTCAGGGAGCCGGCGGTTAATTGTCTCAATGTCCTGCGCGAAGGAAGCGCGGCAGAGGTGCTCTCCCTCGTTTCGCGCTGGCACCCTGTATCCCATCCCCGCTGCCTCTGCACGGCCGGGCTCTACCGGGCGGAGGATTTCCTCTTTCTCGACCTGGAGACACTCGGCATCTACCAGCGCCCGGTGATCCTGTCAGGCCTTGCCTTCATGGAGGGAGGCGATCTTGTCACCTGCCAGTACCTGGTAAGGAACATGGAGGAGGAGCTCCCGGCCCTCCTTGCAACCAGGAACCATCTCGCCGCAGGAAAAGTGCTGGTCACGTACAATGGCAGGAGTTTCGATGTCCCCTACCTCGTGGAGCGGTATGCGATGTACGGGGAAGACTGCGGGGTGTGCAACCCCCATTACGACCTCCTTCATCCTTCAAGGCGGCGCTGGCGCGATACGTTTCCGGACTGCCGCCTCTCGACCCTGGAGCAGAGGCTCTTCTCAGTCCACCGTCAACAGGATG
>DUGV01000257.1 GCA_013331225.1 Methanolinea sp. | reverse complement strand
TATCCTGAATGGTACGTGATCGATACCCTCGGCCTCCTGATTGCCGCAGGGGCAGCATCAATCTTCGGGATATCGCTTGAGATCCTCCCGGTCATCATCCTTTTGATACTCCTTGCGGCTTACGACGCCATATCCGTATACAAGACAAAGCACATGATCGCCCTTGCCGAAGGGGTAGTGGAGACCAAAAGCCCCATTCTCTTCGTGGTCCCAAAAAAACGCGGATACAGCTACAGGAAGGAAGGACTCGGGCCGCTTGAGGAAGGTGAAAGGGGTGCGTTCATCATCGGGATGGGAGACATGATCATGCCAGCCATACTCGTCGTCTCGGCAAACGTCTTTTTCCAGGGAGCAAAGCTTGGCTTCCTTACTATTCCTGCGCTTGGCGCGATGGCAGGCTCGGTTGCCGGGCTCTCTGTCCTGCTGGTCTATGTCAACCGCGGAAAACCGCAGGCAGGCCTCCCTCCAATAAATGGGGGAGCGATCCTTGGATTCTTAGCCGGGTACGGCCTGGCTCTCGCCCTCTGATCGCTTCCGGTATGCAAGCAGGGATTCCAGCACCTCGTCCACCCCTTCACCGGTTTCTGTCGACATGTTGATGTATCCGTCAAAGTACGCGAGATCCGACTTGTTCACCACTGCCTTGACAGGTACGCTGACCATCTCCTCGATCTCGTGGAGCAGCCTGAACTGGTCCTCCAGGGGATACCCGCAGTGCTCGCTTGCATCGATGATGACCAGTATTACCGAGGCCAGGTTCACCATGGCGGTGAGGGCCTGGCGCTCTATGCCGCTTCGCTCATCAGACGGGCGGTCGAGCACACCGGGAGTATCGATGAACTGCATGCGTTCCTTTCCGACAGCCCGGTGGCCGACAATGATGCCCTTGGTGGTGAACGGGTAGGAGGCAACTTCAGGAACTGCCGTGGAGACGAGCCGGATGAAAGAGGATTTGCCGACGTTCGGGTATCCTGCAACCACCACGGTGAACTCATCGCTGACATGGGGGAGTTTGCGGACGACGTTCCTGACTTCGTTCAAAAAGAGCAGGTCTTCTTCGACCTGGTGCACCACCGATGAGAGCCTGGCCACGGCTCTCTTTCGTATCTGCGATGGATTCTCCGATTTCCTGGTCTGGTAGGCAAGGCCCGGGCCGTGGGTGCGGGCCCACCTGGCAGCCCATCCCACCCCGCCAAGGGCCTTCCGGACTCGATCAAGCCCCCACATGATATCCACGATATCACGGTAGAATGGAGAGACTGCATCAAAATCGGGGAAAGACTGTATCACCTTGACCAGGCGGTCATGGATTGCCTGGCTCACGGCCCGGACAAATTCCTCGTTTGCCCGGTCTTTGTTCTTCTTGAGTTTCATCTTGGATGCCGCCCGGCGGAAACTACGATCGAGAATCTCGTCAGCGGTGGGCACCGTTGGAATGGTCTCAAATTCCACTGTGGTTCAACCTAACTTATATATGCCCATGCAGATGATAAACCATTATGGATTTGTCCCTAATCCAGAAAGACATCCTTATCACGCTGATTACGCTGTATCACCAGCATTCGCATCCAATAAAAGGGGAGGAGATCGCGGAGGTGATAAAGAGGAACCCTGGAACGGTCCGGAACCAGATGCAGGCATTAAAAGCAATTGGCTTTGTGGATGGAATACCCGGGCCAAAGGGGGGATATAATCCAACTGCCCAGGCATACCGTGCCCTGAACCTGGATATCTCTGGGAATGAATACGATGTGAAGATAGCCAGGAACGGGGAGGAGGTGCAGGGTGTCAAGGTGGTCGAGATCGCGTTTACCACCCTATGCCACCCGGATATATGCCGGGCGAATGCCACGCTGATAGGCTCGGTGAAAGCATTCGGGATAGGGGACCAGATAACGATCGGGCCGACCCCGGTGAACAAGCTCCTGATACGTGGCGAGGTGTATGGAAAGGACGAGGTCTCTCAGACGTTGCTGATCTCCATCTTCGAGATGATATCCCTGCCGAAAAAGCCGATCAGGTACTACATGAGCAGCCCGCTTATCTCGCTTTGCAGGGCAGATCCCCTGAAAAATGCGCTCCATCTCTTCAACTCGCACCACATCAGGGGTGCGCCGGTGGTCGAGAAGGACGAGCTGTTCGGGATCGTGACAATGAGCGACGTGGCAAACGCGATCGAGAAGAACGTCCCGATGGACACTCCTGTCTCTACTATCATGACCCCCGATGTGGTATTTGCCCCGTCCTCGGTTCAGCTCTTCGAAGTAATTCGGAGTTTCAAGGAGCGTGATATCGGCCGGCTCATCGTGATGGAGGAGGGACGCCCGGTTGGAATACTCACGCAATCCGATATCATCAAGGTCTTCCCGTCTCTCTAGGTGCGATGCGGGTTGCATGGACCATTGTGCCTTTTTTCAGGCACGCAGAAGCGCATGAATTTGTACCAGAACGGCGACTATTCCGGCGATTTTAAACATGTTTATATATGAATAGGGCCACACCCTTTTTCATGTCACGAGTCCTGGCCCGTAGTCTTTCCAAGAAGAAGATTGTCACGAACGAGGGGAAGGTGATTGGCACCCTGAAGAACCTGGTGGTAGATTTCGAGACCGGGCAGGTGGTTGACCTGGTTATATATCCTGACCCTTCGTTTGATACCTCGGGATACCGAACCGAAGGGGACCGCCTCTATATCCCGTTCGAGGCGGTGAAAGATATCAAGGACTATATCGTAGTAGACCGCTACCTCTCCAGGAAGTAGGCCATATACTTTTTTACACCCTCGATAAAACCGTCACCACACTCTCTTTCTGTTACATGGTCTGCATAGAGGACCAATTGCGGGTGCGCATTCGCGACAGCTACACCGATGCCTGCACGCCTGAGTAGTTCGATGTCATTCTCTGCATCGCCCACGGCAAGAAAATCCCTGGTATCAAGGCCCATGGCCCGTGCCAGCTCGGAAAACGCCACACCCTTGTTTACACCCGGCGGATGGATGTGGATGGCAAACCCTGTATCAAGCACTTCGACGGGGTGATGCTCGAGGATCCCGCGGACTTCATCGACAGGGAGAGTGCGGGCAAAAGCCACGTCAACGAAACGGTAGGGGAGGCTGTAATGTTCGATTGATATGCCCTTCCTTTGGTATGCCTCAACCAGGTCGCAAAGTGCCTTCCTTGGTGCGGCCCCGTCCCCGAGAAGGGTAATATCCTGTCCGTACCCGTTCCTTATGATGCCGCCATTCTCACCGATGTAGGTCCCGGGAGTGCCGATCATCTTGGAGACAGCATCCATGAAGCATGAAGTATTGCCGCTTGCCAGCACTACATACACACCTTTCTCCATCAGGTCACGGAGGATCTCGATGGCTCCCGTATGGATCCTCCGTCTTGGGTCGGTGATGGTTCCATCGATATCGGTGACGAGGCCCTTGAGGCAAAAAGACCTGTTCATTTGTGTATTCCGGATATGGACTCTCGTCCCGGGATCCTTATGCCTTTCGGATTTGAGAATAATTGAACGAGGGCTTCTTTCCTGATTTCCCCCGAAGGCCTTGCCTGTCGAACATATAATTATATGGCGATCACCCGGATCCTCGGTGTTTTTTCGCGGACGATGGGGAGACGGCGCGAGGGTACCGCCCTTTGATCCCGGGGCGACCTGGAGGTCGCAATGATTCGCGGTTCTTATGAGGTGGAAGAGATACCCTTGCATCAGGTTCAACCCCCCCAAGATAGCCAGGGAGCAGGGTTACAATGAAACCCAGGGAAAAGACAATCTGCTCCCATTTCCCATCTCCCAACACTCGATAATCCATGGGCAGGGCAGATTCGCACGGTGGTTGATCTGCACCTGTTCCCCGGCTCCAGCCTCACCGCCGTCAGGGGTTGCGCAAGCGTGAAGGGTTCATCAATGCCAGGCACGTTCCCATGGGATGAGTGGTGCACTGTGAAGGTATGAAATCAATATCTCTCACATCATGGCCTCCCGAAGGTTTCGTGCCGGGAAAAAGAGTATGGCTTGAGAATTATACGGGCTTGAGTCCGGCCTCTTCCACCATGAATGCCGCCTCGCCCTCGGGGAGGTTGGGGCTGTCGACGAGGCGGGCGATGCGCTTTCCTCCCTTGCTCTTCCGCAGGTAGATGCGGAAGGTCGCGGTGTGGCCCACGATGTTTCCGCCAATGGGCTTGGTGGGATCCCCGAAGAAGACCGCGGGGTTCGAAAGTACCTGGTTGGTGACCATCCCCACCGCGTTGTGATCATCGACAAGCCTGAAAATATCGTGGAGGTGTCGGTTCAGTTTCTGCTGCCGGGCGGCGAGGGTGCCGCGGCCCGCGTACTCGGCCCTGAAATGCGCAGTCAGCGAGTCCACGATTATCAGGCGCAGCGGGCGGTCCGAGTTCTTCAGCTCCTGGGCTTTCTCCTTCGCACTTTCGATCATCAGCATCTGGTGGTCCGACGTGTGGGCCCTGGCAACGTGAATGTTCTCCAGGAACTCCTGGGGGTCGGCGTCGATACCGAGGCCGATCACCATCTGCTCGATACGCTCGGGGCGGAAGGTATTTTCGGTGTCGATGAAGATGGCAGACCCGTTGAGCCCCCCCTCGTCCTCGGAAAGCTGGACGTTGACGGCTGCCTGGTGGGCCACCTGGCTCTTTCCTGACCCGAACTCGCCGTAGAGCTCGGTAATCGCCTGGGTCTCGAGCCCGCCGCCGAGGAGGGCGTCAAGCTCTGGCACCCGCGTCTTCAACTTCCGCACCTCTTTCCTCTGCTCGAAGACATCCTTCCCGGTCCGGAAGCCTGCGAGATCCACCATCTCGCGGGCGGCCTTGATCATCTTTTTTGCCGTTGACTCGGCGATCTCGGCAGTCTCTGCAAGATCCTGGGGCGAAGCAGTCGCGATGTTCTCCACGCTCAGGAATCCTGCCTCGCGGAGCTTCTCCGCGGTGGTGGGTCCCACGCCGGGCAGGTCTTCAAGTTCAATCGGTCCGTTACTCATCAGTTGTTCACCTGTCGTGGAGAGAGGGTACACTCACTTGCTTATATCTTGGCGGCCGTGCGGGGTGAAAGTATTCCCTGCTTCTGTCATCGCCAGGAATGCATCTATCCTGGCATTCAGTTCCTCCAGGTCGGGGAGGACTTCTTCGAACGAATTGATGGAGATCCGCTTCCCCCTCCTCGTCACCCTGGCCCTGACTTCGTGCCCGTGGGGGAGGTGGCCGCGGACCAGGAAATGCTCTGCACCCGTGTCAAGAAAGGTCCCTCCCGAAGTCGCCAGGACCGTTCCGGTGATCTCTCCTTCCCCGGCCTCGCCCTCGTGGTGCACCTTTACCATGCTTCCGCTGCCGGCATGAAGCTCCAGTTCTCCTGATCTCCCCTGCCGGGCAGAACAGAGATAGAGTGTCACCCGGTCTTTCGGGAGGAGCTCGGTACGGGCATGCTCCTCTCCCCAGAAGACGACCCTGATCTCGTGCGACCCGTCAGTGAGCAGGAGGTTGCGGACGCATGAGGGCCTCCCGTCCCGGGTGGTAAACGATCGTGCCGGCTGGCAGGATCGGACGGACCCGCATACTGAGAATATGCCGCCCTCCTTCACATCGGAGATAGAGTCGATCTCCTGGGGGATATCCTCATCAGCTATCTCGATGATGCTCCGTTCATCGATGCTGTACTCCTTGCCGTACTTCCGCACTTTCTCGAGGACTCCCTGAACCCGGAGAGTCGCCCCCTCTTCGATCCCCTCTATGAGGTCAGGCACCCAGCATGAGATGCGGAAGATGCCCTCAATGCTGCGGACCACGAGGTCCAGCACTTCCGTCTCGGTTCCGTCCCTTCGTGGTACCATCCGGGGTTCCCCGACCGCCATCACCCGGGCCGTGATCTCCTTCCTCTTTGGAGGGGCAAGGCCGGGCTCGACCTGGGTGGGCCCCACGATCTCCACCATTGCCTGGCGCATGGCCATGACCGTGATTTCCGTCGGCGTCCGGTTGGGGTGGCGACCGATGACCTCGAGCACTTCTCCCACCTCGATCTCCTGGGTGGCCATGGCCTTCTCATCCCAGAGGATGGCCCTCACCTGGCCTGTTTCGTCCCCGAGGATCAGGCTTGTGACAAGTCCCTTCTCCCCGCCAGGGCGCTCGAATTCCCGGGGCGGGTTCTTTGCAATCACCTTTCCAAAGAAAGAGAAGAGGCTGGATCTCCCGGAGAGGTCCTTTATCTTCACGTGGTGGCGCCCGCAGTCCTGCACCACCATCATCGCCGCGGTCACCTCGTCGACGAGGTCCCCGCAGGACTCCATCTTCTCCTCCACCCGCCGCTCGAACTCCTCCCTCGAGAAGAGGTCATCAACGAGAGCGTAGTGGAACTGCACCGGCCCCTCTCCCCTTCAGGACTGCCATGGAGGCTGCCGCATCGTGGCCTTGATGTCCTCGATTGTCTCTGCCCTGCGCATCAGGGCCGGCGCGCCGTCATGGATGATGACCTCCGCGCACCGGGGCCTGCTGTTGTACTGCGAGGACATGGCAAAACCGTATGCCCCAGTGTCCAGGATGGCGATGAGATCTCCTGCACGGACCAGGGGAAGACGGCGATCAGAGGCAAGGATGTCGCCCGATTCGCAGATAGGCCCTGTGATAGTGTAGGTCTCTTCGGGGATGCGATCTGCGCTCTGTGCGGCCACGATCTCGTGGTAGGAATCGTACATGGCCGGGCGGACGAGGAGGTTGAAACCGGCATCCACGTTGACGAAGTTCTTGTGGGCCTTCTTGACGGAGTTCACCCTCGTCAGGAGGATGGTCGAGTCTGCCACGAGAAAACGCCCGGGCTCTATCCAGAGTTCCGGGGTGATCCCGAGTGCCTCGACCCCTCTTGCGACCGCCGGGACCACGACGGCCGCGTACTCTTCAGGGGTCGGCGCCATGTCGGTCCCATGCCGGTATGGGATCCCGAGCCCCCCTCCAAGGTCGATGAACTCGAGATCAATCCCCATCGCCACCATGTCGGAGGCAATCCGCATCATCACCTCCGCGGCCTTTCTGAACGGCTCGAGGTCGAGTATCTGGGAACCGATGTGACAGTGGAGGCCGCAGGGCCGGATGTGTGTGCACCCAAGCGCTTCCCTGTAGGCTGAAGGGATGAGGTGGTGGGCTATTCCAAACTTGCTGGTGGCAAGGCCGGTCGCGATCTTCGGGTGGGTGGGGACGTCGAGGGCCGGGTTGACCCGGAACGCAATTCTCGCGGTCCTGCCAAGGCTCCCGGCAACCTCGTCGAGCTGGTGAAGCTCATCGAGGGAGTCCACTGAGACGGGGACATCCTTTTCCACGGCAAGTTTAAGGTCAGCCCTGCTCTTGGAACTCCCGTTGAACAGGAGCCGACCATGCGGAATACCTGCGTCGAGCGCAAGGTACAGTTCTCCGGACGAGAAGACGTCGGCCCCCGCTCCCTCCCGCGCAAGGGCCGAAAGGATTGCCAGGTTTCCATTCGCCTTCGCCGCGTAAAGCACCTGCACTTCCGGGTAATGCGAGGCGAGTGCCGACCTGTAACGGCGGAACTGGTCGACGATGCGGTCCTGGTCCGTGACAT
>DUGV01000234.1 GCA_013331225.1 Methanolinea sp. | reverse complement strand
ACGATGGACGACTATCCGTTGCTATACGGGTACTATTTAAGATATAAATTCGGTTCTTTTCGGGATGTTGTGAGATATACAAAGTCATTTTGGTCATTGTTCTTCGTTGTTCCGGAAAATTTTGGAAGCGAACGAACAATTTTAATGTACCAGTTCCTTAAGCATTTCATTCTCATCCCATATGCATTACACTTTAGGATAAAAGAAAAAGAAACCTCACGCTCTTTTAAACCGTTATTCCTCAATCATGATTATGAACTGCATCGCCCAGGGGCATTCGTAGCACAGAGTATTGAAGAGAGCAATCGAAATGCCCTGCCTAAAGTCTCGATAATTGTGCGAACAATTGGAAGAAAAGGTTTCCTTCATGAAGCCTTAACCTCTATCAGAAATCAGACGTACCCCAATATCGAGACGATTGTTGTCGAGGATGGAATGGACACGATGCACGAGATGATACAATCTCAATTCAAGGATTTGGAAATCAAATATGTCGCGTTGGGGGAAAATCATGGTCGCAGTTACGCAGGGAACGTCGGTATAGAGCAAAGCACGGGTAACTTTCTCCGTTTTCTGGATGAGGATGATCTGCTGTTTGCACACTCCGTTGAGATTGCAGTCCGGTGTATCACGAAAAATTTAGAAAAAGTAAAATTAGTCTATGACCTGGCCTATATGGTTCCAACAAAGGTCCTGTCTGAAAATCCTTTCCATTATCACGAATATGGTCATATTCTGATGCATAATGAGGAGTTCAACAGGGAAAACCTCCTTAATCACAATTATATCCCAATCCAATGCGCCCTCTTTGATCGTCACTTGATAGAAAAATGTGGGGGTTTTGATGAGAGCCTTGAAGCCCTTGAGGACTGGGACATGTGGATCCGGTATTCAATGAATACTGATTTCCAGAAAATTCCGATTGTAACCTCGCTTTATAGGATTTCCTCTGATCCAATCGCACATGAGAAAAGAAAAAAACTTCATGATATTTTTCGGTCCAGGGTGAAAAAAAAATATTCTTCAACTATCTCATCATCTTAGATTACTTCGAGACAGCTAAAGACCGGTCTTTATTCTCTTTAAATCCATCTCATTTCTCTCCCGGCATTAAATGTCTCTAATAAAGCGAGCTTCTCTGGAGATCACCATTCAGCAAGCCTCCTGAAATAGACCTTTCTCCAAAGTCCAAAGAAATAAGGATCCAGCACAGGAAGAAGATGGAGTGGCAATGCTCTCACAAGGGGAAGGATTTACTTAAGTAACGAATCGATCGTATGATTAACAAACCAGTTTAGGTGGTGGAAATTCTCTTATCTCTTTTTAACACTAATCCCGATCATCGTGTGCAGTAGAAGGTAGATTGCACCCTCCCTGAATTGCAAACCTCTCCTGGAGGTTTACACCAGGCAGCCCCATTGAGAGATTGTTTACTATTTTCTGGGATGCTGGATCGTAAGCCATGGCAAACCCCAGCAGGAATAGCCCATGTCCCGGGCCATGCTGGCGAAACCTTCGGTTTCGAGGAGATTATTGTATGGTGCAACAGGGAAGAGTGCTCCGTGGCGATGCACTTCGGCTCGCACGAGAAGCATTGTCCCTCCCACACTGTCAAGCTCAACCAGATCTTCATCAGGAAAGTCACTTAGATAGTTACGGCCCCATCCTATAGGTGGCTGCAGGATACCATCGATAAGGTAAGGGGACCAATCCCATGAGGTTGCACCAGGCTCTAACTTGAAGGTATTCAAATCAAAAGTGCGTCCATCGGGGAGTACGCAATGTCGAACAATGATGTCCTTTCCAGTTGCCAGCATATGTTCCAGCACGTCTGCCGGGAAGGATTCCACATCAACATCGATCCAGAGGACCCAGTCCTGGTTATCAAGCGAACGCATCAATAATGAATTGCGGCTTTTAGCAATTGCAGCGCGCCGTCGCCTTTGCTCGCTTGGGACCCAACGGGGTAAGGCGCTCTTATAATTCATATCCTCTTTAAAAAGATACGCGGCGTGAAAATCAACCGCAAGTTGCGGCAACGCTGCTGATAAAATCTCATAGGTGTCATCGGTGCTGTCTCCCTCCAGAAGGCCGATGGTAAGTTTGTCGTGGGGGTATTGCAATGTGTGTAAATTATGGATATAGCGCGGAATATCGGCAGCGCTGTTTTTGACAGGAGTCAGAATGAGAATACTGGGATAGGAAGCGAGCGCGGGTGAACGTCTTGACCTTCTTCCTGATATTGGATGATCATAGCGGCACGCCGGTTGCCCTTCGATCCATTGGCTCAGGTCGATGTCGAAGTCATTCTGCAGCTGACGGATGGCGATATCATAGGCACCACTTTCATAGATAGCTGTGGCCTTCGCAAAAAATTTCTCAAAATGGGAGGTTTCATGGGTGTTTTGGCTATGGATAACGTAGGTATAGAGTTGTGGATAATCCAGCAGGACAGTGCGCTGATTAAGAGCGATTGCATCGGCAACAGGAGTGTCCTCGCCTTTGGCTATGTCAGGGTATGGTGGTATGGTGACTTTCCGGGCAAGAAACGAACCCTCCCATAAGCGCCGATGTGAAATGGCGAGGCGACGCTGTTCGGGTGCCCATAGCATCCATCGCTGCAGGAAACAGGCGTCAGCGTTGTGAAGAAGAACAAGTCCAGTCTCAAGGGCGAGACGCATTGGGTGAGAGAAGTCGTCATCGTCCCATTGTGCCACGTAGTCACCCCGGGCTTCTTGCATAGCGATGTTTCGCAACACGCCCAGGCTACGCTGATCAGTTGGTAAATTCAAGAGGTGAATTCTCGTGTCAGCCAGACTCTGCACCCAAGTCCGCAATTGATCGTCTTCATCATCATTGACAATGACCAGTTCGCAATGAGGGTAGGTCTGTTTCTGGAAGTTGAGAACGGCTCTCTGTGCCAGTGCCGTGCGTCCTTTAGTAACCATCAATGCCGTGACGAGCGGGGGATGGTCAAGAGTGTTTAGGAAGCGCAATATCTGCTTCACATCAAGCAGGGCACTGGCCACAACTTCATTCTGATGGGTGACCTGGTACCAGACCCCGTTTACCGCCTCAGGGAGTATACCTGGAATAATTGGCGAGGAAATTCTTGGTGGGGATCGAGAGGAAGGCGTGTTCCGGGGTAGGATACGCTGTATGAGACTTGACTTCAGGGTTCGAATCGCGATTATTTCACCAGCTCCATTCTTGGTCTGGGCGATGTCAATAGTTTTCGGAGGCCTTGAGGCATACCACCTCATCTTTGTTTTACGCCACCAGGTTCCCTGCCAGTAGTGAATGCCATACGCCTCTCCGGGCGGAGGTGGTAGCGTTGTCCGCTTTGTCCCGGCTTCCCATACTTCGCTTTCGTCGAAGGGAAAGAGATCTTCAGGGGATATAATGTTGATCTCGGATTTATCGGGCGCCTCCAGATAAGCGCGCGTAAGAAGAAATGGACCCGTTGTATCAAGGGGATTCGGTTCCATGTGCGCACCGACAAAGGATTTGAAAAGATGCTCCCAGAAGCGGTGACCGGGAACCGATGCCATGACAGCGTTAGAGAGTATAAAGTCAAATCCCCTGGTTTGAGCCTGCGAGCGCTGTACATGCGAGTGTGGTTCGCAACCGAGAACCAGATCCTTGCCTGCAAGAAGCGTTTCAAAAGGTTTGAGACATTCATAATCAAGGTCGGCATAAATACCTCCGAAATGGTGGAGGATAAAACAGCGGGCGGTATCGGTCCGCATAATCGGTTGAGGATATAGATCATAGATAGGAAGAAACCAGGAATAATGGTCCGCTATCAGTTTTCGGCAGTCAACATCGGTCCAGAGCCGGTATTCCCAGGTAGGATGGTATCTCTTCCAGCTGGCTTGGAATGGGTGTAACTCCTGGGGGATTTCCCTGTCCTTCCATGTTTGGTGGATGATAGAGGGAATCATTACCTTTTCTTTTACCAATAAAGCAGTAAAAGTCTTGAAATTTTGTATCAAATCACAACCGTTCAGATTATCACAGTGGTTGGGGTACGGAAACACCTGGTTCCTAGCTTCTGTCATATACAACCTTACTTGGGAAAAATGGAATATTCAACAGATTGCTGTTCGACGTGCTTTGGATATACGCCCCGGTGTTGCCCTCTACAACAAAGTAATCGAGCACCATGGGGGAAAGAATCTGGGTGGAACCTGTTGTCGGTGAAAGGTTATCGGTATTTTTCACCCTTCAGACCAAACAGGCGGTTTTTGGTATTTACACAGGGCAGAACGAGGAAATAATTTACGAATCTTCATACCCGATCACCACCCATCCCTTGTATCTGGAGTGCGAGCATGGAACCCCGGCCTCGGTCTTTTCCCGATGCTATCATTGACTTTTTGCCGGATGCGACGCTGGTCATCGACCGCGAGGGAAAGGTGATTGCCTGGAACAGGGCGATGGAGGATCTGACGGGGGTTCCGGCTGGAGACATACTCGGCAAGGGCGACTACGAGTATGCCCTCCCTTTCTATAAGGAACGCAGGCCGATGCTTGCCAACCTCGTCTTCATGCCCGGGGCCGAGATCGAGAAACGGTATGACTTCGTGGAGCGGATGGGCGATACGCTCGTCGTGGACATCTTCATCCCTGATTTCCGGCCGGGAGGGGTCTACTTCTGGGCGAAGGCAAGTCCGCTCTATGACCCGGAGGGAAACATCACCGGTGCCATCGAGACGATCCGGGATATCACCGGCCGGAAACGCGACGAGCAGGAGGTTGTCCGGTCCAGACGAAGCCTCGCGGATATCATCAGTTTCCTGCCGGATGCGACCTTTGCGATCAACCGGGACGGGGTCGTCATCACCTGGAACAGGGCAATGGAGGAGCTGACCGGGATTCCTGCAGAGTCTATGATCGGGAAAGGGGACTACGAGTATTCCCTTCCCTTCTACCAGGAGCGGAGGCTGATGCTCGCAAACCTTGTCCTCATGCCCGAGGCAGAAGTGGATAGCCTCTACACCCACGTGAATCGGGAGGGGGATACGCTTGTCGTGGACACGTTCATCCCGAGCATACGGGGGAAGTCAGGCCGGTACTTCTGGGCGAAGGCGAGCCCCCTCTATGACCCGGATGGAAACGTGACCGGCGCCATCGAGACGATCCGGGACATTACCGAGCGACGCGAGATGGAGGGGCGGCTTGCCCGTTCGAATGCAGAGCTCCAGATTGCTGCAGAGATCCAGAAGAGCTTCATGCCCGATGTGATCCCCCAGATCACCGGGTTCGATATCGCTGCCCGCACCGTGATGGCAAAAGAGGTGGGCGGGGATTTCTTTGATGTGATCCCGTTTGAGATCATCGCCCTTGACAAAGGGACGCTCGGGCTCCTTGTTGCCGATGTCTCCGGCAAAGGGGTTCCGGCAGCGCTCTTCATGGCACTGTCCCGGATCGTTGTCCGGGTCAATGCTCTCTGGCACCGGGACCGTGCGCGGGCGATCTATGACGCCAACAACATCATTACGCAGGACTCAAAATCCGGAATGTTCGTTACCCTCTTCTTTGGGACCCTGAGGGAGGAGGATCGAACCCTCACCTATGTCAATGCCGGCCACAACCCCCCGGTCGTATTCCGGAACAGGACCAGAACCCTTGAGGAACTCCTGCCCACGGGAATTGTCCTTGGGGCCGTCGAGAACCGGGAGTACTCATCCCGGATCGTAACGATCGGCCCGGGCGATGTTATCGTGATGTATACCGATGGCGTTACGGAGTCGATCAATACCGCAGAGGAGTTGTTCGGGGAAGACCGGCTCAACGCAATCATCAGGGAAAATGCCGGGCTTTCAGCAAAAGAGATCCTTGAGCAGATCCTGCTCGCGGTGCAGGATTACACCTCCGGCATGCCCCAGTTCGATGACATCACGCTGCTGGTGATCAAAGGGACCTGATATCAAAGAACGTGCTTCTGGGGAAAACCTTAGGGGTGATGATGGAAGCAAACTGGCCTCATACCCCCATTGGGATATTTGCCGCCGACTAAAAAGGGCGCCTGTGCGGCGGCCTCAATTTTTGTTTTTTTATGAAATGCCTCCTCAGGAGCTCATCCGTCCAGTGGGCCCCGCATTGAGTTCCCGCGGGGCGTTATCGCATCCGCAAGCCCTGGATCATTGCCCAGGCGCTCCTGGGCCGTACCGCCCCCATAAGGTGCGAGAAGGATACGGGCGAGGACGGTTGTGTTTACATTATTTCATCCGATTTTCATCGTTCGGGTGTGAACCTGCGTTCATGCATGTTTCTCCAGAGCACGAAAAAGGGGGGACGGAGTATCATTTGCGTTGTTGCACCCGAGTGTGCTCTGCTCTATCTCCGTATCTTTTTCACCGGTTCCCGGATATAGATGATCTTTCCCACATTGTCCCGGGACTGCCGTTCATCGATCTCGAACAGGTCAAGGGAACGGATAAGGTCAAAGAATTTCTTGAACCCGTAGTTCCGGGCATCGAATTCCGGGCTCTTCTTCTGGATGTTCTGGCCCACAAGGCCGAGTTCGGCCCAGCCCTGTTCATCGGATGAGTCCTCGACGCTGTTTTTTAAGAGTTTCAAGAACTTCTGGTCCTTTTTCATGTCCTTGAAAACGGTAGTATCCCGATATACCGGGGCGGTCGTCCCTGCCGGTTCGGTGGGCCGCAGGATCTCGGTATAAATGAACTTGTCACACGCATCGACAAAGGCCTTGGGCGTCTTCTCTTCCCCAAACCCGTACACCATCAGGCCGGACTCCCGGATCCGGGATGCGAGACGGGTAAAATCGCTGTCGCTTGAAACCAGGCAGAATCCGTCAAGATGGCCGGTATGGAGCAGGTCCATTGCATCGATGATGAGCGCACTGTCGGTGGCATTCTTTTTGGTGGTATAGTTGAACTGCTGGATCGGGATGATCGAATTCGATAACAGCACATCCTTCCATCCCTGGAGCTGGGGGGTGGTCCAGTTGCCGTAGATCCTCTTGACGGACGCCACGCCGTACTTGGCAACCTCGTC
>DUGV01000288.1 GCA_013331225.1 Methanolinea sp. | reverse complement strand
ACTCCCTTGAGCACGACCTGGTCTCCGAACGACTTATGCACATCCTGTATTTCGAGCATAGTATTTACTCCTTAATCTGAGTATCAGGACCAGAAGCAGCGAGAGGAGAATACAGAAAGCACTGGCGGTCACCGCCATGCCTATCTCGCCCTCTTCGACCTTGGAAAAGACATAACTTGCGAGAACCTGGGTCATTCCAGGAACATTCCCTCCAAACATAATCACTGCGGCAAATTCAGAAAGCGATCGGGCGAAACTGAGCACGTATGCAGAGAATATGGCTTCACCAAGGATAGGGATAACCACACGGCTATACGCGTGTGCCGGAGAGTCGCCGAGGGTACGTGCCACTGCTATCAGGTCCATGTCTATCTCGTCGGCACTTGCTGCGATCGTCCGGGCGGCAAGGGGATACGAGACAAAGAACATGGCAAGGGCGACGGCAAGCAGGGTGAATGCAAGTCCCGTCGGGCCCGCAAACCAGAACATCTTCCTCCCGAATGCGAGGAGGAGTGCGAGGCCTGCGACAGTGTGCGGGAGTGCGATCGGGAAGTCGTTCATGAAGTCCGCGATCTTGTAGACAATAGTGCCGGGGTGGAAGAGGTAGAAGTACCCAAACCCGAGCGCCATCAGCACGCCAAGGAGTGCGGCGAAGAACGCAGTGATAAGGGTATTTTTCACTGCATCCCAGAAGATGGGATCGGCAAACGTCCTCTCCATGCCCTCGATTGTTACATTCCCCACGATTGCTGCGATCGGGTAGACAATCAGAAGGAAAAAAAGGGGAACGAAGAGGAGTTCCCAGGTACTGACCTTACGCATACGGTTCCCAGCCGTATGCGATGAACTCACCGGCGTTCTGTGTGGAGAAGGCCAGGAAGTCCTTGGCGGCTGCTTCGTTTCCACCCTTGATGACGGCTGCTCCGAACACTATCTCGCCGGTCTGGTCGTGGCTGAACTTTTCTACCACATCAAGGCCATACAGGTTCGCAGTGCTGCTGTATACGAATCCCACATCGACCTCGTCGTTCTGGACCATGAGGGCAAGCTGGTTGACTGTGTTGGGCCGTGTCTTGATATTGCCCATTGCATTGAGCTGATCCCAGAGTCCAAGGCTCTTGAGCGCATTCTCTGCATATGCTCCGACTGGTGCTGCCGGATCCGCAACTGCAATCACTACCCCATCGCCAGTGAGGTCTGCGGTCGAAGTAATCCCCTTCTCCTTTCCGGTCTTTGAGACCACCATTACAATATAGTCCTTAAGGAACTTGTGGACCTCGGATGTCCTGCTCTCGTTCTGGAGCTTTTCTATGTACATCCAGTCGGCTGAATAGTAGAGGTCACAAGGCTGCCCCAGGGTTATCTGGGTGTAGAGGCCCCCGGAAGGCCCGTAGTTGGGGGTTACGTTCCCGGTCGATCCAGCCTTGTATTTATCCACTATCACGTCCATAGGCTTTTTCATTCCTGCTGCCACGTAGAGGTTGAGGTTGGGCTTTTCGGTGGTTGTCGGGCTGGTGGTGCAGCCAGTGAAAAACACTATCCCTGCAATAAGTGCAGTGAATACAACAATACTAAGTACACGATGCAATCTGTCCATGGTCATCACCATATAAAGAGTAATACCAACAATCGATGAAGCGGGTCTTGATATTACAGAAAGAGGGGTGAAATAAAAACTCATATCAATAATTCGGTTTTAACAATCGCAGAAAAATCCAGAATTAAATGTGGAAAAGGAAAAATATGCGGGACAATCAATTCGCTATACCAATTGACAAATCTGGTGGTTTAATTCATGTGAAATACATGCTCTCGATCTGTTGATCAGGGCCAGAAATATGAGATTCTGCCTGCATTTTTTTGGATTGGGATGGCACAGGCTGCATATGGCCATTTGACAACGCGCCAATCGGATGCGCTCACCATTACGGTATTCACGACTCCAGATCCAAAGGGGACAGGGGTGATTATTCACCCAAAGACCAGTTGCATTCCTGTTCCCCGGCAAGATGGCGATGAAAAGGGACAGGACCCCGTCTTACCCTTTCCTCCTTCCTATCCATCCAAAGACAAGGCAGAGTGAAGCTGCGGCACCCATCACCGGGAACGGGATATTCGCAGGCGACGTGGTCAGAACCGGGGCCTGCGTGGCGGTTGTGACCACAGGAGATGCAGGGAAGGTTTCCGCCTGCCTGGTGACCTGGTAGTCTGATCCGGCAACGACAAGGCCCTGTGAGTTCAGCTCCGCCCATTCGAGCACCACGACCGTCCCCGCGGCGGGATCGGGAGGCGCTCTCCCGTCAACCGCGATGCTGACGCTCACGTCACGGGTAGTTGGGTAGGAGAGCAGGAACCCGTTGACGAATACCTGGGGGCCGTCTTTTGGAATGACGGCGGCCTGCTGCCCGTCCACCGTCACGACAACATGCCAGCGGGCGTCCACGAGACCCGTCGAGAGGGAAAGCGTATGGGTCTCGGCGAAGGTGGTCGCACCGGATGGAATGATCTCGATGGTGGCAGACACGTTCACGATGGATCCCACGGGCATGGAGTCACCAGGAGGGGATACCTGGATATTGCCCGGGGCAAGGAGCGCCTGGGCGGAACAGATGGCGAAACCCGTTGAGAGCAATACCAGGAGCAGGATTCGGGAAGGATTGGACGGCATAAATTGTGAGAGTGGCGTAAGTGGATGATATACCTTCCCCCGCATTTTTTTTACTCCCGCCACGTACCATAGCACTGCGATGGACACGAGGTTCTGCGCCCGGTACCAGGGAGACGGGTTCCCGCCATCGAACCGCTTCTGCCGGACCTGCAAGACTGAAGCGTGCAGTGCTCTGTGGGAGAAAGTCATCGCCCTCTCCCGATCGCATGACGGGATGCCTGTTGGGCTCCCTCCCACCAGGGCAGTGATGCTCCCGCACGATGCAAACGGGTCAATGGTCAAGATGCGGGTCAACGTCACGTGGACCCTCCCGAAGGAGGATTTTCTTCATTATGTTGCCACCGGAAAGGCAGGGATGGGGAGGAAGGGAGACCGACAGAACCCTGAGTCCTCCCCCAGCATGACGAGGCAGGAGCCGTATGTGCAGGCAATCATCGAGGCGATTGGGGGTTGGGGGATTCCGGAAATTTTGATGGTTCGGGAAGTTCAGAAAGGGGTTGAAATGTAAGAGTGTCTTTTTGAGTGGTAGTTACCGGTCGACATTCTTCTTAATCCCGTTGAAATGGGTCCCTTTAAAACAATGGCATTTTCATCCGTTGAATGAAACTGTGTTGATGAACACCATGCCGGTTGTTTCCAGGAACCGGGGAATGGGTATATCGTTTCATCCACAACGATTATCATCGCGTTCACGAAGGATACTTCTGGCATAGAATTATGGAGATAACACCCTCCCCCACCCTCCTGATGGAGGTATATATCGAACGGATTTTCTGCAACGGGTGCGGGACCTGCGAGGAGATGTGCTCGATGGGGGTGTTCCAGGTGAACCATCGCACTCACAAGGCTGAAGCGATCCGGCCTCACCTCTGCATCGGTTGTTTCAAGTGCCGGGAATTCTGCCCGACCCAGGCGATCGCCCCCCGCTGGATCATGAGGGTCTCGTGAACAGCGGAAAAGGCGATGGCATGCACAAGCGTTTTCTCCTCCGGAAACAGAATCAGCAGGAGATACTGTAACTGGAAAGGATAAAAAAAAGGGTGGGCCCCGCACCCTGCTGCTGACTGGTCCCGGGCAATTGATATCCATGCTCCTCTTCACAATCCTCGTATTTTTCTGCCTCCTCTCGGCATTCATCACGTTCGGGCTCGGTATCTATGTATATGCCAAGAATTCTGCTTCTCCTGTCAACCGCCTCTTCCTCGTCGTGATGCTTGCCGCCACGTACTGGGCCATGGGAGAGTTCCTCATATGGCATGCAGCAGATTACGGGAATGTATGGCTATGGCTTAAATTCAGTTCGTTCTGGCCGTTTGTCATCGCATTCACCGTCCATTTCGTCCTTGTTTTTACAGAACATCCCCTCTCCCGACCAGGGAAGTCGAACTTTCTCGTCATCATACTGTATCTCCCGGCCGCGATAATCTCCCTCTTCGGGGTCTTTTCAGACACTATCTATTCCGTGGCTTACGCGGAAGGCTTGGGATATATTTACCTCCCGGTGCAGGGGAGCCCGGTTTACGCGGCCGAAGTGATCTATGTCCTTGCAGCGATGATATGGGCGGTGTACGTGGCAATCGACTCATGGCGCTCCGCATCAAGGGGGCGGGTTCGAAGGCAGAACCGCCTGGTATGCGCCGGCCTTGTCACCATCATCGTGTGCGGTGCCCTCTCCGGCATAATCCTCCCGGCATTCGGCATATTCACCCCGAACCTGGTCTTCATAGGAATCGTTGCCTTCACCCTGATCATCACGTATGCGGTCCATACCTGCGGCCTCTTTGTACTGAGCCCCAAGACCGCCTTACCTGAGATCCTCAGGACGATGCCGGATGGGATGGTCCTCCTTAATCAGGGAGGAGAAGTGATCGCTGCAAATGAGGCAGCCTTGAAATTATTCGCAGCTGAGGAACAGGGTATACGTGGGAGGGAGATATCGGCCCTCCTCCCCGGGGGAGAGTATGAACGCATCCGCAATGTGATACTTGGTGAAGGGTCGGTATCCGACGTGGAGGCTGCAATCGGCAAAGATTACTGCATTTCAGTCAGCATCGCGGGAGCACTCGTGAAGGGTCCCGAAGGAGAACCTGCCGGCAGCGTGCTTGTCATCAGGGATATCACTGCACGCAAGGAATCCGAGAAGGCGCTCAGGATAGCCAACGAAAAAATATCTCTTCTCACCAAATTGACGCGCCATGATATCAGCAACCTCGTATCCGCTCTCCTGGCGTACCTTGAGCTGATGCGCGAGGATGCCGACAGCCGGACGCATGATGCGTACCTCTCATCGTGTATCCAGATCGTGGAGAGGATTGCAAGCCACCTCCGGTTCGCACAGGACTACCAGGAATTCGGCTCGAACCAGCCGGCCTGGCAGGATCTCGGACACATGGTCGCACATGCCATTGAGGATGTCCCCCACGAGGGTATAGGGGTCATGCCGACTCTCGAGCGGGTGGAGATCAATGCCGACCCTCTCGCAAGAAGGGTTTTCTCGAACCTTCTCGACAACGCCATGCGGCACGGTGAGGATGTGAGCTCTGTCCGGATATGGACCAAAGAAGGGCCCGCCGGCGAGCTAATCCTGGTCTTCGAGGATGACGGGGTTGGCATTCCCGACAACGAGAAGGAGATGATTTTCCGCTATGGATATGGGAGACACACGGGGATTGGGCTTGCAATCTCCCGGGACATCCTCTCGCTCACCGGGATCACCATCCGGGAGACTGGAAAGGCCGGGAAGGGGGCGAGGTTCGAGGTCCATATCCCCCCGCGGGCATGGCGGAGACCAGAATAAGGTGGTCGTGTGGTGGAGCATATCGGCATGACGGGAACTCCCCTGGCAGGTTATTCCTCGGTCACCGTGTAGTGACCCTCATCGCCGAAGATAAAGAGCGTGTCTATAGTGGTCCCAAGCTCTTTTGCCACCTGGTGGGCGAGTCGAAGTGAGGGGTTGTACTTGCCTGCCTCCAAAAAGACGATAGTCTCTCTGCGGACCCCTACGAGGTCGGCAAGTTCGGCCTGTGTCAGGGCCCTCTTCGCGCGAAACTCTTTTATTCTTGTCTGCATGGAAACATCCCCGGGTTCGTCAATCCACGTCTCCTTTCCGGAAGAGGTATGCCTGGAAGCCCTTGGCCGATATGCCCATGAAAAGGATGAGGAGCACGGAGAGCGTCTGCGCATCAGGAGACCAGAGGTGGAGGTAATCTGCCCAGAAGATCCCGAAGAGGAACAGGAATGTGAGGAACCAGGACCAGGAGAGTCCGTATGCACCGATCCTCTTTGTCCGTTCGTCCTGCATGTAATTCGTTTCGCCCTTCCAGAGACGGAAACCCGAGAGGATCGTGAGGACAAAACCGGCGCTGATGAACATGGAAATGAGGCCCGGCGATTCTTCACCTGCCAGGAAAGCCAGATTCATCATGCCGATTCCAATCAGCACTATCCCGAATATGAACATCACGGTGATCCAGGCACGCGACTTGAAGACGGTTGGTTTCTGTGCAAACATTTTGCCCCTCTCTGTTAAATATTTCTAACTAATATGAGAAATATACAACATTATGTTATTTAAACATAACTTATCCCGACTGCCCCTCATCACGGACGCACTCTCGATCGTGATGTGAATGGATACCCCGGGAATCGAAAATATCGTTTCGGCCCGGCCGGGCTTCGCCGCAAATCTTTTCCTCCCCGGTGCTTACTTTCCCATCATGTCTCCGGAACCCTGTTTCAACCGGGTCTGGTCAGACATTATCCTCAAGGATGCTACCCCCCGCCGTGCAGACAACAGGGTGAGAAAGGCATGCAGGGAGCACTACCTTATCACACCTGGATACGTCTTCCGGGGTGTCACAATCCTGATTGAGAGGCCAATGCTGGTCGGGATCGACGAGGAGGCAGGCAGGATCCTGATGCCGTTCAGGAAGCCATGCTACGGCACTTCACTCTATGCCATCGAGTCGGACCGTGTCGAGATTGCAGCCCTCCGCGAGGCGCTTAGTGTTGCTGAGCCCGAGAATCCGGGCAAAAAAATTGTTGATTCCTCTATCTCCTTGCAACCAGGAGGCAGACAATCCCGGTCATTACAAAAGCCATGACTACCGCCAATGCCCCGGTCGGCGCCTTTGTCGTGGGAGCGGGGGTCTGAACCGGTGACAACGCCGCAATCACGTGGACGCTCTGGCCTGGAATCACCTGACCGCTGGAAGAGAAGGGGACATACCCCTCCATCCGGATATCAACGGTGTAGGTCCCGGCAGAAACGTCATGGAAGGAGAGTGGGGTGATGCCCATGTACAGGTTGTTGACAAAGACGTCGGCCCCGGCAGGCGTTGAGCTGATCTCTACACTCGCTGCGGTCTGCTCGGCAGGCGTGAGCGGGGCAAAGACCTGCACTTTCCTCCCCGCCTGGAGGGTGATGGTTGTTGCATACTCCTGGTATCCCGGTTTCTTCACGGAGATCGTGTAGGTGCCGGGAGAGAGATCGTTGATGTCAAGGGAGTCGTCAACCGGCGTTGAGCCGCGATAGTTCCCGTCGATGTATACGGACGCACCCGTGGGGGTGGATGAGACAAGGAGATCCCCACTGGCCGCGTTCACCTCTGCCACGAGGGTGACCGCCACGGGGATGACCTCCTTTGACCTTACCTGGACGGTCTCTTCCCAGGTCACGTACCCTGCTTCAGAGACGACCACCCGATGCGGGCCTGCTGCAAGGTTTCCCACCACCTGGTTCGTCTTGCCCATGTAGATGTCATCTACGTATACCCCTGCTCCCCTCGGGGTCGAGCTGACCGATATACCCCCCGGGCTTGTGACTGGTGGCAGTGTCGCAATGACATTCCCGGTGGCACCGGCGCTGACTTTTACGGTTGTCGTATAGGGCTGGAAGCCCTGCAATGTGATCAGCACCTGGTGGGTTCCCGGCTCCACGCCCCTGAAGGTTCCGGCGGTGAAGAGTTGTGAATGCCCCCCGTCAAGTATGGCAGAAGCTCCTGCCGGAGCAGAGCTTACGTAGATGTTTCCTGTCGTATATACACTGCCTGAACCATCGGGGCC
>DUGV01000208.1 GCA_013331225.1 Methanolinea sp. | reverse complement strand
CTTATCCCGGCCGAGCTCCAGGACGCGATGTCGATGCAGGCACAGGCAGAGCGCGAGCGGCAGGCGCGGGTCATCCTCGGCGACTCCGAGCGCCAGGTCGCCGAGAAGTTCGAAGAGGCGGCACGCACCTACCAGGACAATCCAACGGCACTTCACCTCAGGGCAATGAACATGCTCTACGAGGGGTTAAAAGAGAAGGCGACACTCGTCATTGTCCCGGCATCGGTCCTTGACACCATGACCCTTGGGGATACATCGGGAATCATCGCGCTCTCCCGCCAGATCCAGGACCAGGCAACGGTAAGGGGACAGGGAGAAAAACCACGCAACGCCAAAGAAAAGAGGCAAAGTGGGAAGGATGAGTCAGAAGAGGGGGCGCTGTAACACCGGGTCCTCGCTTTTCTTTTATTGAGGGTAAAGTGTCATTTTCACTACCAATCTCGTTCACAAATCACGACCAGGAATAATGGAAAACTCATTTACCACAATCCAGGTGAAAAAAGTGCGGGCTCTTGGTCTCACTTCTCATATGCGATAGACCCCGCCGCCCCCGAAGGGCGCCCCGGCGGCGGTTCAAATACTATTCACATTGGCCTTGAAGAACGGAGTTATCATCTGAAATTCACAATACAATAGGAAAACCTACCTCAATCTAAAGGGATAATTTCACCTTTTCCCTTAAATGTCGGTGGCAGGATTGTCACTAACCCTTTATTGACCTTGAAAACCGCAGATCCGGGATTGGAGTATCCGAAAAAAACATCCGGGTGGTTCAGTCTTCTTCCACATCGGTGTCCCAGCCATGAATCAGGGTTTTATGCCTCTTCGAGGGAACGGAGAATGGCTTTTCTGAAGAGGATCTCAGGGGCCCTGATGCAGCGTATACCGCGCTCATTCCGCGTGATATCCACGCCTGACACGTATGGCTGGCATCGCGAAGAGTGGCAGAGGAACTGAGCCCTGTCAGACTCCAAAAGAAGTTCTTCGAGGGGCCGCCCGTTGAGGAGGAACCCGTTTTCCTCCGTTTGAGAGCCCGGAAAAAGAAGATTTTCGACCAGGGTAACAGGGATACCGTCCCTTTCAAGTAGAGGGCGGACTAAAGAGAGGAGTTCGAGAAAAGAGAGCCCCGAATCACTGCAGATGGCACAGGGGTGGGGCTCACCGGGACGTGGGGTCCAGGTGACAATGAGAGAACGTATCATCAGGGCATCTCCGCTATAGTCCACCCGGTAAGGGGATGGAGAAGAAGCCCTTGCCGGAAGCAGCGATAAAATCTATCGTCCCTTGTATAATCCTGGCCACGGAAGTTGTCGTTGCACTGCATACATTCCATGGTATCTGTCAATGTACAGGCTCTGGACATGAAGGTTCTTATAAAAAATTCGGGAAAGCCTGTGCTCAACGTTCAAGGAGTTCGATATGGTTATCTGCGTTTTTGCAGAGGTCAGGCATCGCCTGGAGGTCAGCGATGTCACGTATCGCCTCGAGGACATGGACCGAGTCCTCGAGGAAGGAGAGGATGTCGGCCGGGTAGATGTCGATGCCATATTCCTCCTGGAGATACTGGGCGATCTGGCGGTGGTCAAGGCCGTTTTCACGGAGTTCCAGGATCTCGCGGGAGAATTTCTTCTCTGGGCAGCCGCACATGGGGGCGTCACGGCAGAAGCAGCGCAGGAAAGAGTGGATGAAGTTGAGGATCTGCTGGTGGAGGGTATGGTCCAGCCGGTCAAAGTCGAGCCGTGATGAGATTGCATCCAGGGTGGCGCCGTGGAACGCCTGGTCGGGGAGCCGATAACCCGCCAGGCGCTCGATTTTCCGTGCGTGCCGGAAACGCGCCTTCTGAGATATCACGTCTCGCCGGCCTCTTCATCAAAGTTCTTGAGTGATGAAACGGCCTCGGCCATGCTCTCTGCCTCGATCAACCACTCATCAAAGAGGGTGGGCTGCTCGATGTCGTCCTTGACATACTTCCCGCAGCAGGATGCACCGTTGATCACGCTTGCAGCAATATCCGCTGCAATATCTAGCGCTTTTTCCATATCCGAATCAATGGTCTTCCTCCCTTCCTTGACGAGCGTCTTGATATCTGTCTTGTACTCGCCCTCAAGGAACTTCCTGCATCCCGCAAACAGGACCAGGAGCGAGAGCTGCAGTGACTCGACATACTCCTCAAGATTGTCCTGCAGGACCTCCCCCATCACGATCACTTCTACTGCGTTCAGCTTCTCGAGGGCCTCCTCCTTCGTATACCTTCCGTTCTGGAAGAGCTTGACAATCTTCAGGACCGAGAGTGTGATGTCCATCGAGAAGTTGTAGAGAGTCGTGTATCCTTCGGGCATCTCCTCGCTTTGTGGACTGGCCTCGAAGTTCGCCTCCCGAAGGGTATTGATCCAGTTGTCCCAACGCTCCTGGTTGTAGAAGATATAGAACAATTTGAGCGGCTCTTCGGCACTGGCCGCTTTTTCCTTCTTTTTCGCCATTGTCATACAGGTTTTCTCCTGTATGTTAAAGGTGTATCGGAATGGTGCGGGAATAACTCCCTTGGAATCGTAAAGAAAAGAGGTTTCGGGTGGGCAAATGAGTGGAGGCCAATCCTCTGCCTGGAGAACGCAGGGGGAGGCCGGACGCATCTCCCCCGCCCTGAAAAATTTCAGACCACCTGGAGCATGCGTGCCGATTTCCTCATCTCGCGGATGGTCGCGGCCATCCCCTCGATGTGGAAGAGCATCCGGGAGACCGTGCTCCCTGCAGGGTTCTTTCCGCCGGAGATCCGGATGACGTGCTGGTGATAGTGCCGCGTGATCTCAACCCTGAGCGTCTCGTCAACAGACCGCATGGCAGAATCGACCGTGTCGGATATTTCGGGAAATGCGTCCCGGAGTATTCCGACATTTCGCTCGCATGATGAGAGGATGTCCTTCTGGATCAGGACGGAATCGGCGGGAATCTTCAGTCCCCGCTCACGGATCTGGATCAATATGTCAGATAAGTCCCCTGCTTCATCTGCGAGGACTCTTCCAAGGCTCGAGACCCTGAGAAGCACTGCATAGTACGCTGCATCGCCACGCTCCAGATCCCGCCGGGAAAGGTCGAGGACTGCATCGGCAATCTGGTCGTCCAGGTATTGAGCATATTCCCTGAGCTGCTGCACCCGCTGGAAGGGGGTATCAGTCGCATCGAGAAGGTGGTTGCACTCCTTCAGCATCTCTTCGTCTGTCTCCAACAGGTGACCGATCTCCTGCGCGACCATCCGGACTGCGGTTTTTGAATCATCAGGAAGAGGCTTTTTGAGAAAATGGGGGAGGAAGACTATGTCGTCATCCCTGCCGGGAACTACCCGCTGCACGAGAGAGGAGAAGGGTTTTATCGCGACCAGGAATATTCCTGCGCAGGTGAGGTTGAAAATAAGGTGGGCGTTTGCCACCTGCTGGCCGGGTGACCCCCCCAGGTCCACGACAAGGTCTGTAAATGGCCCGAGGAATGGGAGAAAGATGAGGACCCCGAGAAAGTTGAAGAGGAAGTGGGCCATGGCAGCCCTCTTTGCCGCAGTGTTCATCCGCCATGCGACAAGGAGTGAGGTGGTTGGAGTACCGAGGTTTGCCCCGAGAAGGATAGGGATTGCCATATCAGGTGTCACAAGCCCATTCTGTGTAAGCACAATGACGAGGCCGGTTGTGACAGCACTCGACTGGAAGATAATGGTTACAATAAAACCGAATGCAATTTCGAGAAAGACATTGTCAAGGATGGAGAGGAGTGAGATCAGCTGGGGGTCGAACCGGTAGGGCTCCATAATGGTCGATATCATTGAGAGGCTGAAGAAGACCAGCCCGAAGTAGAAGATTGGGCGGCCGAATACCCTGTATCTCCCCCCGGCTATCCCGATGAGAAATCCAGCGAGGATGAAGACCGGGGCAAACGCGGTCAGGTTGAGGGCGATCAGCTGGGTGGTGAAGGTGGTCCCGATATTCGAACCGATGATGATCCCCAGCGATGCAGTAAAGGAGATGATCCCGGCATTCACGAGCCCTACAGTGATAACCGTGGTCGCAGTGCTCGACTGGACCACCGCAGTCACGATTGCGCCCGCGATCGTTCCACGCAGGGGAGTGCGGGTGAATTTTTGGATAAGGGCACGGAATTGCTCACCCGCGGCAACCTGGAACTCACGCGAGAATTGTTCTATCCCGTATAAAAAGAGGATGATGCCAGGGATGATTGCGAAGATGAGTTCCCAGGAGATCATGGGGATATCCTCACGGTAGGGTCACGAGATTGAGAACGCCGTCGATATAGGGATGGAATCGCTGCGATACTCTGTGAAGAGAGAATTCCCGCGAATCGCCCTTGCCCATTGTGCAGAAGCCGGGCCATGGGGTCTCACTTCTTTTCGCCTTCGAAACGTTTCAGTACGAGCACCGGGACATCGGCATTTCGTATGACATGGGTGGTGGTGCTGCCGATGAAGTTCCTGATAAAACCCCTCTTCCCGGAAGACTTCATCACGATCAGGGAAACCTGGTTCTCCCTGGCTTGCAGTATGATCTCCTCCGCAGTATCACCTTCGCATACCGTGGCCCGTACAGGGATTTTGAGGTGGGAATATGCATCCTTCAGTTCTTTGAGCCTTGTCCAGGCATCGCTTGAGTGGAGGTGGACTTCCTCGCGGGTGTCCCCCGTGCTTACGACATGGAGCAGGGTTACGCGCGAGGCAAAGGGAAGATCCTCCATCGAGAGGGACACGATCTCAGGGCGGGAAAAGTCCGTGCAGACCATCAGGTGTGAGAGGAGGCCAATGCAGCCACCAGGGGAATTGGTTTCCCCGGATGCCGGTGCGTTGATGAGGAGGAGATCGCGGTCGCTGTACCTGAGCACGTCTGACGCGACACTGCCAAGTAAGAGGGCCTCGATTACACTCATCCCCCTCCTCCCCATCGCAACAAGCGACACCCCCTCAGCCGCAGCGACTCTGTTGACCACCGGCGAGATATTGCCTCCCGTGATCCCTTCGATCCTCGTCTGGATGGATATACTGCCCAGATCGATTGTCCTTGCATACTCCTCGAGCCGGAGCCGGGCATAATCGATTGACGGATCGACTGTCCCATCAGCCTGTGCGGGATACCTGGTATAGACGATATGGAGGAGGACAACCCGGGAAACTCCCGGAAACTGGGTCAGGCATTCCACTGTGTGCCGCGAATCGGGAGAGAAATCAAATGGAACGAGCACGTGTTCATACATCCATAAAACTCCTGCATCGTCGGAAAGGATCTCTTTTCAAGGGGGCTCTGGCAGGGAGAGTGACGCTCCGTGCGGGAAAAGCCCGTCCATTGCCTTTTCGTTTTGTTACTCCTTGGTGTCGGTAAATTTAACATTTTCCCGTCCGTTGAGCTTGTGCGCAGGTTTTTTCCCGGCAAGTGTTTCATTGCGTATCGGAAAATGTTGCCCGGTGCTTGTCGTTGTTCCCTGGGATGAGTCGGCCGGACGCATCTCCCTTATTAAGAACCTTAGCGCCCAATATACAGGAAGAGATGGCCTTCCAGGCGAATTCCCGGGTTGAACGTGTAGTCATGCTCCGTTACGGTGAGATCTTTCTCAAGAGCGAGCCTGTAAAACGGCATTTTGTAGGGACACTCCTCCGTAATTGCACGCGGGCGCTCGGTGCCGCAGGGCTCTCACACAGGGCCGAAGTGCACAGGGGGAGGGTCATCCTGCATGGCGAATGCCCGGAAGAGATTGCATCCATTGTGTCCCGCCTCTTTGGGGTCGTGGATGTGTCTATCTGCACCCTCACTCTTCCTGATCCCAGGTCAGTGACGGACGCGGCGGTTGCACTGGCCTCAATAAACCTCCGGCCAGGATTGCGCTTTGCGGTCCGTGCCCGCCGTCAGGGGGTAGAGGGGATCACCAGCCAGGAACTCGGCGCCCGGGTGGGGGCGGCCATCCTCGATGCAGTTCCCTCCGCGAGGGTGGACCTGGGAAGCCCCGAGTACGAAGTCTTTGCAGAGCTCCGGGATTTTGGCGGCCTGGTCTACGATTCCAGGATCCCAGCCCCCGGGGGCCTCCCCTGGGGAACACAGGGGAAGATCCTCGCGCTGCTTTCGCCTGGAATCGATTCACCTGTTGCCATGTGGATGATGATGAGGCGCGGTTGCGAGGTGGACGCCCTGCATATCCACGGAGGGGGATATGCAGGCGATGACGTCCTCTCCACCACGCTTCGTCACGTCTCGACGCTCTCTTCGTGGTGTACCGGGTTTCCCATCACCCTTCATGTCGCAGATGCAGGAGATTTTTACGACGACCTTGTACGGAGAGCAGAGCCAAGGCTCCGCTGCGTTCTGTGCAAGCGGTTCATGATGCGCCTTGGGAGCAGGCTTGTGACGCGTGGCGGCTACCTTGCACTCTGCACCGGCGACAGCATTGGGCAGGTTGCGTCACAGACTATGGCCAACCTTTCGGTGATCTCACAGGCGGCAACGGTCCCCCTTGTCCGACCACTTGTGGCCTTCGACAAACAGGATGCAGTGAACCTCGCAAAGAAGATCGGAACGTTCGAACGCCAGCCCGGAGACCTCGCGTGTTCGGCAGTCCCGCGGGTGCCGGCCACCACGTCACGGCTCGAGGGGGTCATCGCCATGGAGGAGAAGATTGGAATGGATGACCACGTCTCTTATGCAATGGAGCGGCTCAGATTGTATTGCGCTCTCAACGGCGCCCTCGTGAAACCGGAATGATTTCCGTTCTTATCCTTCAGTGAGGTTTCCGGTTATATTCGCGGTTGCGTTTTCGACGACCAGAGCCGGGCGCACGCCGATATAGGAACAGTAGCCATCGACACAGGCGATTGCGCCGGAGACCTGCGCGAAGAAGAGGCGCTGGCGGTTCCCTGGGTCAGTCATCCATGCGTCGATTGCCTGCCGCTCGATGCCCGGAGTATACCCTGTCCACTGGCCGTAGAGTGTCTCGATCAGGGTCTCGTTCTCGGCAAAGCCGTGCAGGTGTTTCAGTGCAAGAGCCGAAGATCCTGTTGTGGGATTGTGGTAGTCGAGGTACTTGTATTCGACCATGTCCTCTGCCCGATTGAGCGCAATCGAGTATGCCCGGCTGTCAAATGCGATGGGGAGCGCCCCCTCTGCGATACGGAAGCGGTTGAGATAGATGATTGCCTGCTGGCTGTCTTCCTGGGTCGTGGACTTCTTCGTGGTCTCCTGCATCACCGTGTGCATCCACCCGCCGACGATAGAGATCACCCCCTGGAGGGCGTTTGCGGCGGCCACCTTGGCGCCGGGAAACGTAACCACGACAAAGATTCCCGCGGTAAAGAGGCCAAATATGATAAGCAGGATAATGAGGGTTGTTCGGGATATCAGCGGACTTTTCCTTTTTCTGGCGGCAGGAACACGCGCTGCTCCATCCTCGAATGAGTACTCCTCGAGCCCGAGGCCCCGGACGATTGCATCCATGTCCTGGATCCGGAGGGTATACCCGGAGTCCATGAACTTCATTTTCTGGGTGAGATCGTCGGCGGTGACGATGCGAAACCACTTCACTTTCCGGAAATCGATCTGCCCGTCCGGGTACGTGCTCCCCCGGCAGAAATAGAGCCACGAGCCCGTCTTTCGCAGGTTCGACTCACCAATATGGGGAAAATGCTCCCTGCATACAGGAATCAGCCGATCGATGAAGTCCTGCCGGTGGATCTTGGCCTGGAGGAAGAGGTTCGGGAGGGGGATGGGCCCGTCCTTTGTCTTTGCCACCCAGTTCCCGTTCTCGACGCCCGTGATCTCCCCACGAAACGATTTCAGGTCGAGGATGAGAGGGCCGTTCTTGGTGAGGATCACGCAGTCAATCTGACCGTTTGCCACGAGCACCCCGGTGAGGAGATACACGGGCTCCCTGGGGTACTCCTTTCGGAGGATCTCGACGATCTCCCGGAGTTGTGAAAACTCATGCTCGTATTTGATCTTCTGTCCCTGGAAAAACCGGATTCCCATTACCCGTCCCTTGTCGCCCTGTGGTGAATATATATCCAGACACTCTTATTTACCCTTATTTTTGATATAGCTTGCCTGTCCGGCGTAATGTTACAATGGAGGGCCGCGTGGGAGAGGTTGATAATTTTTACGTACGAATGAAGATGGAAGTGATAAGCATGGGCAGGTTCGCAGGGTGGGAACACGTCGAGATCGTGGATGACAGGGGTGTTTCACGCGATGCCATTGCGCCTGTGATCCTCTCTGCAAGCAGGGCAACAGACATCCCTGCGTTTTATGGCGACTGGTTCATGCACCGCCTCAAAAAAGGCCACGTGGCCTGGATTAATCCCTGGAACGGAAGGCAGAATTACGTGTCCTTTGCCCGCACCCGCATGATCGCCTTCTGGTCCAAGAATCCCCGGCCTATCATGGAGCATATTGATAGCATCGCGGAGATGGGCTACTCGTTTTACTTCCTCTTCACGCTGAACGATTACGTGCGCGAGGGCATTGAACCAGGTGTGCCAAAACTGTCGGAACGTGTGAGGACATTCCGCGATCTCTCGGATCGCCTCGGCCCCGGCAGGGTTGTGTGGAGGTTCGATCCACTCCTCCTCTCGGACACTCTCTCTTTCGATGATCTTCTCTCCCGGGTGGAACGAATCGGCTCCTGCCTGAATCGTCACTGCCGCCGCATGGTGATCAGTTTTATCGATATCGGAAAGTACCCGCAGGTTCGCAGGTCTCTTGACAGGAACGGCTTTTTTGGTGTCCGGGAATTTTCAGAACGCGAGATAACCCAGTTCTGCAGCGGTCTTGCAGAGATGAACGACAAATGGAACCTCTCCATTTCGGCGTGCGGGGAGGCCCGCGACCTCACGGAGTATGGCATCAGAAGGGGGCAGTGCATCAGCGGGGAACTGATGAGAGAAGAGTTTGCCCATGATACTGTACTCATGCGGTTCCTCGACCCTCCCGCGCAGGGGAAGGGTGCGCGTCCCGGGGATCCCCTGTTCCGGCACCTTAAAGACCCAGGGCAGAGGGGAGCCTGCGGGTGCATCGCGAGCAAGGACATCGGCCAGTACTCGACCTGCACACACTTCTGCCGTTATTGCTATGCAAATGCCTCATCGCGCAGAGTCGAAGAGAATGTCCGAAGATATCGTGCATCTGTTGAGAGCGGGATATATCATGAGTCGATCACCGGGGACCAACAAGGCATATAACCCACGCCCGGCAACACCACCATATGACTGAAAGGGACCCCCTCCCCCCCGAGCTGAAGTGGCAGATCGTGTCCCGCCTGGTCACGAGCCTCCCGGTGATGTACGATATCACTTTCCGCGATGCGGTGGGAGATTCGTACGATGCGCGTGAGCAGCAGATTTGGATGCACCTCGCACGTGAGGCAAGGGCCCTTGCAGGGAGTGCAAACCTTCCCACGGCTGATGCCCGGGACTTGATGGAGACACTCCGGGTGATATTCGGGGTGTTCTTCGGACCGGATCTCCGCACCGAGGAGGTTTTTATCAATACGGACCGGGCGGTCCTCATGATCAAGCGCTGCCCGTTCATTGCCAGGGAGATGGAGATGAGGGCCGGCCCTGAACACCTCCTCTCGCGCTGCCTCTCGTTCTCTATCGCAACGATCGAAGCATTGAATCCCGCCTATACCCTCAGGTTCGTACGCAGCATGTGCACCGGGGACCGGACATGCGAGCTCAAGATCATGAAGCGCGAGGACGCGGAGA